>JAPPKT010000503.1 GCA_028819675.1 Caldilineaceae bacterium
CCTCTTCGAGGAATGGATGGAAGATGCCGATGGCGTTACTGCCGCCGCCGACGCAAGCCACGATTACGTCAGGCAGCCGACCCGGGCCGCCTTCAGCGGGATCCTGCATCTGGCTGTGGGCCTCGCTGCCGATGATCGATTGGAAGTCCCGTACCATGGCAGGATATGGATGGGGGCCGAGTGCGCTGCCCAGCAGGTAGTGGGTGGTATCTACATTTGTGACCCAGTCGCGAATGGCCTCATTGATGGCGTCTTTGAGCGTCTGCGAACCACTGTCGACTGCGCGCACCTCGGTACCGAGGAGCTGCATGCGAAAGACATTCGGCTTCTGACGTTCCATGTCCACCGTGCCCATATAGACGATGCACTCGATTCCCAGCAGCGCAGACGCCGTGGCGGTGGCGACGCCGTGCTGACCGGCGCCGGTTTCGGCCACGATGCGCGACTTGCCCATCTTGCGTTTCATCAACAGGGCCTGACCCAGGGCATTATTGATCTTGTGGGCACCGGAGTGGGCGAGGTCTTCCCGCTTCAGATAGATTTGGGCGCCGCCTAACTCTTCGCTCAGGCGGCGGGCATAGGTCAGTGGGGTCGGACGTCCAACGTACGTGTGCTGAAGATGGGCAAGCTCTGCCATAAACTCTTGGTCAATGCGGGCGTTCAGGTAAGCTTCTTCCAGTTCGTCCAGCGCCGGCATAAGCGTCTCTGGCACGTACTTGCCGCCATACGGACCGAAACGCCCCGTCTCGTCCGGAACGGCGCCGTAGTTAACAGGTGTCGATGTTGTCGAAAGAGTCATCAGTACCTCGCATTCGGTGTGGCGACGGTTGCCCATCAGTCCGTCATCTGCGCTCGAATATGATATTCGTTGCCTGCTGCATAACATCCACTGGCGCGGTTTCGCCGGTCCATTTTTCCCAGGCGATAGCGCCCTGGTAAACCAGCATGCCCAGGCCTCCTATGGCTGTAGCCCCGTCGGTAGAGGCCAGTTGCAGCAGTCGGGTCATGGCCGGATTGTAGACAAGGTCGTAGACGATCTGATCTTCACGGAATTCAACATTTTCCTCCCAGGGGAGCCCTTCGATGCGCGGGTCCATACCTAACGAGGTACAGTTGACGATCAGGTTCGCATCCTGGGCGCTGCCTGTCACATCATCAGGGAAAGCGGCGCTGTCTATGCTGACCTCCGGGAAGTATGATTGCATTATCGCCGCCAGATCGACAGCCTTGGCCACGGTGCGGTTGAGGATTTTCACACTTTCCACGCCGGCCTCTGCCAGTCCGTATACGACTGCCCTTGAGGAGCCGCCAGCCCCTATCACCAGCGCCCGCTTGCCTTCAGGCTCAACATTGTGAGCTTGTAGATCGGCAATGAATCCTGCGCCGTCGGTATTGTCTCCAGTGAGCTGACCATCCTTTTCGACGACTATTGTATTGACAGCGCCTATGGCTTCAGCCGCGGGCGTCCAGTGTTGCAGGTGGGGCATGACCGCCTGCTTGTGTGGAACGGTCACGTTGACACCCCTCAATCCCAGTGCGGGCAAGGCGGCAACAGCCTCGGATACTCGTTCGGGCGGCACTGCGAAGGCCAGGTAACGCCAGTTCATTTGGCGTGCTACGAACGCGGCATTGTGCATCTGCGGGCTGATGGAATGAGTGACCGGCCAGCCGAACAGCCCAACGAGCGTTGTCGCGGCATTGATGTCGGTCGGAAATATATCTGAATCAGTCCCATCCGAAGGGACGGAGGCCGATTCATACTGCAGTGGTTTACTCATCGTCGCTTGCCCACTCCAGTTCTTGCACGTTTACGTTGAGCGCGCGCAACGTAGATTCGAAACCGGGAAAACTGTCGGCGGTAACGTGCGCGTTAAGGATGGTGGTCTCCCCGTCGGCAATCACGGCGGCCACGGCCAATGCCATCGCCAGCCTGTGATCGCCGTGGCTATCCACGGTTGTGCCCTTGAGCGGCGTCGGTCCGTCCACGATGAAGCCGTCGGCGGTCTCCTGAATCCGAGCACCCATCTTTTTGAGTTCTGAGACGGTCGTGGCGATTCGATCGGTCTCCTTTACGCGCAGTTCCTGGGCGTCGCGCACAACGGTGCGCCCTTCGGCCTGTGTCGCGGCTACTGCCAGGACCGGCAACTCGTCGATCATGGTGACGATCTGTGCGCCGCCGAGTTCCAAGCCCCGGAGCCCACCGCCGCTGACGATCAGATCTGCCACGGGCTCACCACCCTGAAATGGCCGTTCTCTGCGCCGAATCCTAGCCCCCATCTCTGAAAGAGCATCGACGATCCCTGTACGGGTCGCATTGACCCCCACATCGACAATCGTCAGGTTACTGTCCGGCAACGCGGACGCGCCAACCAACAGGAATGCGGCCGAGGAGATATCGCCGGGAACGAGGATGTTCAGAGGGTTGAGCGGCGAGTGGGGACGCTCGCTATGCGTCGTGTTGCCTAGTGCCGTGACCGGGGCGCCCATCGATTTCAACATGCGTTCGGTATGGTCACGTGCAGGTCCGGGCTGGTGAACGACTGTCAGGCCGTGGGCGTAGAGGCCTGCCAACAGGAGACAGCTCTTGACTTGGGCGCTGGCGACCGGCATATCGTATTCGATAGCGGAGAGGCGGGAGGGAATGATTGTAAGAGGCGCGAACCTGCCATTTTGGCGTCCGAAAATCTGGGCGCCCATCGAGCGCAAAGGGTCGACAATCCGGGCCATAGGACGCCCGCGAATCTGGGCCGTTCCGCTGAGTACGCTAACGAATACCTGTCCAGCCAGCAGCCCGGATAGCAGTCGCATCGTCGTACCGCTGTTATCGCAGTCGAGCACGTCATTTGGCTCTTTCAAGCCATCAAGCCCGACGCCGTGAACCTCGAGGCGCGTGCGGCTGATTTCATCGATGCGCACGCCCATCGCCCGCATGATGTTCATTGTGGCCCGGCAGTCGTGACCGTCGAGAAAGTTACGAATGTGCGTGGATCCTTCGGCAATAGATCCGAAGATCACCGCTCGATGGCTTATAGACTTATCCCCAGGGACCCCGCACCGACCGACGAGGGGACCTTCACTGCTGATTTTGAGTATGTCTGCCATTGGAGGTTTGGGTTGAATTGGGACGTACCGGCCAAAGTGTGTTCAATATAGGTTTCTATTTCCGATATATTGGGGGCTTCGAATCGGGTAGCCTTTCTGCGTCGACTGGCGAGGGCTCATGTCAGCCCAGCGCCGGCGTGGCTTACGGACCTTTCTTTTGCCGCCATGCTGCACGCGTAGCCTGCGAACAGGAGAGCTTACTCTGCAGAGTATCTTCATCGTTATCAGCGAGAAGCGTTCGCAGTTCCTGAAGGTGCCCGCCCAGGTTGTCCAACTGTTCCAAGACCGCTTCCCGATTGGTCACCAGAATGTCCAAGAACATCTGCGTATCGCTAGCTGCCACCCGGCTGGTGTCGCGAAAGCCACCTGCTGCCAACTCCCAGACTGCGGGGTCTTCGTCCCCACAGTCACTGACTGTGTGCACCAAGGCACTCGCGAGTAGAAAGGGCAGATGGCTGATGGCAGCAACGAGCTGGTCGTGGCGGTCCGGTTGCATAGTTATAGGGAAGGCCCCGATTGCCTCCGCCAGTTCGGAGGCCAGCTCAGTTGTTTCTGTCGACGTGCGCGGCAGGGGCGTGAGCACCCACGGCGCGCCCTCGTAGAGTCCACTTTCTGCGGAGGCATAACCGGCAGTCTCTTTGCCGGTCATGGGATGGCCGCCAATCGGCTGAACACCGGGAGGCAACCGGTCCATGGCTGCGCAGATTTCGGCTTTGGTGCTTCCCATATCCATTACTACGGTGCCCGGCCACAGGATTGGCCCGAGCGTCTCCAGCATTTTGACGACAGCGCGAACAGGCGTGGACAAGATGACAATATCTGCCCCGGCGACTCCGGAGCTGAGGTCTGTTGTCGCCAGGTCGACAGAATTTTCGTGAAAGGCGCGCAGGATTGTGCCGAAATTGCGGGTAACGCCCCTCACTTCACGGCACAGGTTGCGTTGTTTCAGATCGATGCACAGGCTTGCACCCATCAGGCCAAGCCCGATGACAGTTACACTGCACTCGGAAAGGGATTTCATCTATAGACAGTCGTTGCTATGATCCAACTCCCGTTTTGCCGGTTAAAGCGGTCAAGTGAACTGCCGCCTTGCGACCAGGTTCAGGAAATCAGAGTTTACGTCCAACGGCACTGGCAACAGATTTCAGTTCCTGCATCAATGAGCTGAAGTGCTCGAAAGTCAGACTTTGGGCGCCGTCGCTCCAAGCCTTTGACGGGTCTGGATGTACTTCGATCATCAGTGCATCTGCACCTGCGGCAACCGCGGCCTTTGCGATGGGGGCCACGTACTCCCACTGGCCCGTTCCGTGTGCCGGGTCGGCCACCACTGGCAGGTGAGTCAGCTGCTTCAAGACGGGGATAGCATTGATGTCAAAGGTGTTTCTTGTGGCTGTCTCGTAAGTCCGGATCCCGCGCTCACAGACCATCACCTGCATGTTTCCGTTGCTCAGAATGTACTCGGCCCCCATCAGCAACTCTTGAATCGTGCCGCTGATGCCCCGCTTCAGGAAGACCGGTTTGGTCGTCTTGCCTACGGCCTTCAGGAGCGGGTAATTCTGGTTGTTGCGGGCGCCGATCTGAAAGATGTCAGTGTAGTCGCCAACCAGTTCAATGTCCTCGGAACTCATCACCTCAGTGATGATCGGGAGACCGGTCTGCTCTCTGGCCTCAGCCAGGTATTTAAGGCCCTCTTCACCCAGGCCCTGGAAGCTGTACGGGCTACTGCGCGGTTTGAATGCGCCGCCGCGGAGAACTGAGCCGCCGGCTTCTTTGACAGCGTGCGCCGTCTCCAAAATCTGCTCGCGGCTTTCCACACTGCAAGGACCTGCCATAACCACGACTTTCTCGCCGCCGATGTCTGTGCCATTGACGGGAATGGTAGTCGACGATTGGACAAAATCGCGGCTGGCGTACTTGTAGGGCTGCATAATGCGGACAGTTTTTTCCACTCCTTCAAGAACCTCGAATGTGTCCTGTTGGATGAGATAGTCGTCGGCGCCGATGATGCCCACAATGGTACGGGCTTCTCCGCGGCTCAGGTGCACTTTGTAACCGAGCTCTTCGACGCGCTTGACGACTTCCTCTACTTGATCCTGCGAGGCTCCTTGCCTCATTACAACAATCATTGACAGATCCTTTCCTGGTCTGGTTGCGCGGCTCAAATGTCGATGTAGACTGCGTCCCGCGATAGATTGGTCCTATTCCTCTCGAAAGACTGTTCGGGGCTGCTCAGGCCAACACGGCACCCGTCTCCACTTCAACTGCATCTGGCAATTCCCTATCGGAAGTTTGAGCCAGTTCAACTGTTGCCGTTGGCGCGGCGATCGAACGGCCTACGGCCTCTGCGACTTTGTGCAGCGAGCACATCAGGTCGGCAAACCGCTCCGGCTTGAGACTCTGATCTCCGTCACTTAAGGCTGACTCCGGGTCAGGGTGGACCTCCAAAATGAGGGCATCTGCTCCGGCCGCGACCGCAGCCAGAGACATCGGCGGCACGAGTTCCCAGTCGCCCGTGCCATGGGCCGGGTCGGCGACTACGGGAAGATGTGAGGCCCGCTTGAGGACAGGTATCGCGTTGAGATCAAATGTGTTGCGGGTTGCTGTTTCATATGTACGGATGCCGCGTTCGCACAGCATCACCTGCATGTTTCCGTTGCTCAGAATGTACTCGGCGCACATCAGCAGTTCCTGGATTTCACCGCTGAGGCCGCGCTTGAGCATGACCGGTTTTCGAGTCTTGCCGACTGCCTGGAGAAGTGCGTAATTCTGCATATTGCGGGCGCCGATCTGGAGGATATCCACGTACTCGGCCAGCAGGTCGATCGTCTCAACAGTCATCACTTCGGAGATGACCGGCAGGCCTGTGACCTCCCTGGCCTCGGCCAGGTACTTCAGCCCCTCTTCGCCAAGCCCCTGGAAGCTGTACGGGCTGGTACGCGGCTTAAAAGCACCGCCTCGCAGTACGCTGGCACCGGCCTCTTTGACTGCGATGGCGGTCTGGATTATCTGCTCTCTGCTCTCGACGCTGCACGGCCCGGCCATGACGACAACCTGCTCGCCCCCGAAGCGGACGCCGTTCACGTCTATGATGGTACCTTCGGGGTGCGTGGCTCTGCTTGCAAGCTTGTACGGGTCCTGGATGCGGACCGTCTTTTGCACGCCCGACATCGCATCGAAGGTCGCCCTTTGCACCTGGGTCAAGTCGCCGAGAAGGGCGATGACGGTATGACTATCGCCGCAGATTGGCTGAGTTTGGGCGCCCATCGATTCAGCACGTTTGATGACGTTTTCTATTTCGGTTTCAGAAGCTTGAGGCTTCATTACGACTACCATTTATCTCTCCTATATGATGATTTCGAATTCTAAGGATGAGACATTCCAGGTCAAGAGAGCGCAGTCGCTACCTTTTGCCAGAGTTTGATGTCCTCGGTGCTCTATATCTGCAACATGGCCTCTTGCGCATATTCCTCAGGGGTAGGTTGCACGGCAGCGGGGTAACTGCCCAGCATTTTGACAAAAGCTGCTCTGTTGAGCAGTCCCAGGACGGCAGCACTGCAGTCAGGCTCCTGCCAATGACCCTCGAAGTCCAGATAAAACACATATTGCCAGGGCCGGTTGCGGCGCGGGCGGCTCTCCAGTTTGACGAGGTTTATGTTGCGTTCAGCGAACTCGCCGAGACATGCATAAAGTGCACCCGGGCTGTGCGGCGTGGCAAAGACGAGGGAGGTCTTGGAGTTCGGCGACTGCTGGGCATCGCCTTTGCCGATGACAAAGAAGCGCGTGAAGTTGAAGTGCAGGTCTTCGATGCCCTGTTGGACAATCTCCAAGTCATAGATTTCGGCTGCCAGCGCGCTTGCTATCACGCCCACCTTCGGCTCCGGATGCTCTGCAAGTTCCTTGGCGCTGCCGGCCGTGTCATACCAGGGTATAGCTGTGTAGCCGTGGCGGTTGAGAAAGCTCTCGCACTGTGCCAAGGCCTGTGGATGGCTGCGCACTTGTTCAATGTGGTCGCCATTGCCCGGCAAAGTCAGTAGATTGTGACGCACACGCAGCAGGATTTCTCCCTGTACGCGAAAATCATGATCCAGTAAGAGATCATAGGCCTTATTAATGCTGCCGGCGAGAGAATTTTCCACAGGCACTACGCCCACAGTTGAGCGGTCATCATCCAACGAAGCGAATATATCCTCGAATGTCCTGATGGGCAGAGTATCGACCTCGGCGCCGAACTGCTGGCGGATGGCCTCTTCGGAGTATGCTCCGTGCTCTCCCTGAAAAGCTACTACTGTCATCGGATTGCTCCATGGTTGCCTGACGTCAGAATTGAGCGTCTGCCTGTTCCAAGTCTCCAATTGGTTGCCATCAAGACCAGTTCTTCAGCTGCTCATCAATCCACCGATTCAGTTCGTCCAAGTCAATTTCGGATGCCAACCTCTTATCAGGGCGCAGAGCCACAGCCTCCTTAAGATAGACATGCTGGATTTCCTTCTGCGGCGTATCGGTATTCCAGTTGATCAGAACGCGAATACAACGTGGAACAGTGTCGGCAACACGCATTTCATGGCCGCACAGCATGGGCACATCCATCCAACCCAACTGTCGGGCGGCCAGCGCAGGGAATTGACTGACCACATCGAAAGTTGTCGTAAAGATTGCGCTGGCCACGTCTTCAGATTGGATACCGTTAAGACGAATCATGAATGCCAACAGTTCTCTGGTTGCCCTCAAGATAGATTCGGGCGTGTCCTCTTCAATGGTTGTTGCACCCCGCACACCTCGACAGATCACGGCTTTCTCCATTTTTGCGCTGCGTCGTGCACACGTTGGAGGATACGGTACCTAACGACTTTATTTTTCTGATTCCTCGTTGCGCGTGGCAAGTATGCGCACGTGCTGCGGGCAAAATTGCTTTCGGGCCAACAAAAAAAGCGTGGAGTTCGTCTCCACGCTTTGAGTGTCTTTACGTTGACTGCCCTTACACAGCCCAACGCTCCTCAACCAGCGGAGACGGTTGGTTCACGCCAAAATAATAACCAAACCAAAAGTTGCCAAAAGAAAACCCGCGCCACTCATGGCGCAGGTTGCTGGACAACAGGATTTCCGCGGCTGACGGGCCATCCAAGAGGTTGATCGGCAGAAGAGAGTCATCTTCGCTGCGAATCAGATCGGCGATTGTCACTGGTGCTTCGCTTCGTTCAGTAGTCACTCTGTCGAATCGTCCTATTGGCAGGGCGGCTGGGGTTTGTTCAAGACATTGAGGGAGAGATTACCACAAGGAAAAACAGATGTCAATTCCGTCGCCACGAAATTCAAAAATAAGATAAGCATGTCCCTCCCCACCCCCTTTTTGGAGGAGATGTTGGACAAGGTCTCATGGCAGTATGAGGAATCCAGCAGGACGGCACTTAGTCCCTCCGCCGCCAAAGGAGCAACCCCATCGGAGGCGTTGAAAACGGTTGAGAAGCATATAGGCTGGATCCAGTCGGTTGGTCGTCGCGTCGATTGGCCAATTGTCATTTTCGAACGAGGAGGGACGGCGAGAAGTGTCCACGAGGATTTTCTCCTATCACCACCGAAAAACTTGCTTCATAGCCGGGACATCGGAAGAGAGTGTCTTTGGGCCAGATGCCAGAGCCGGTCTCCTTCTTGCACATCCCATGCTGTTCCCCGACAATTGTTAGCCAGGTAATTCACAGACTGTCAATGCGTAGGGCTGCTGTCAGCAGTGCCGCATAAGGTTTTTTTATCAGAAACTTAAAGCGGCGGCTTACGCTTCAACTTCAGCTAGGGAGGATTCGGATGCAGAACTCATTTTCTTTACACGACAGAGTCGCACTTGTAACCGGGGCGAACGGAGGTATAGGGCGTTCCATTGCATTAGGATACAAAGCAATGGGCGCCACAGTCGTTGCCAGCGGGCGCAACCCGCAGAAGAACGCGGCAGTTGCGAAGGAATTGGGTGACGGCCACGAAGTAATCTCTCTGGATGTGCGGGACGAAGAGGCGGTCAATCAGGCGGCGGCGACCATCGTCGAAAAACACGGAAGACTCGACATCCTGGTCAACAATGCCGGTATCGCCCGCCGCACAAACATACTGGACATGGATACGGAGGACTGGCATTCGGTCATCGACACGCATCTTAACGGCGGCTTCTACTGCGCCAAGGCAGCAGCCAAGGCGATGGTCAACGCCGGGAACGGGGGCAAAATTATCAACATCGGGTCGATGTATTCGTTACTGGGGCCACCCAATGTCACAAACTATGCTGCCGCCAAAACCGGCATCCTGGGTTTGACACGCGGGCTGGCAGTCGAGTTGGCTGTTCACAACATCCAAGTGAATGCACTTTTGCCCGGCTGGCACAAGACCGACATGAACCGGGAACTGCTTGACGGCCCTCTGGGTGAGGAGATCCGGCACAAGACGCCGGCGCGGCGGCTGGGTACGGCCGATGACCTGGCTGGGGCTGCTATTTTCCTGGCCTCTGACGCGGCCGAGTTCGTCACTGGCACGACCCTGGTTGTGGATGGCGGGTACTCGATCATGGACCGGCAGTGGGCAGATTGAAACCGGCCACTTTGATCGGGTATAATTCCATCGACGCTTCGCACTGCTAATGAGACCGAGGAGGACTGCAATGGCTGTGTCGACAGTCGAGCGCCTGAAAATGTCTCCCGCGACAGAAAATGAGAAGCTTGTTCCGCCATTGAACAACGGCGACCGGCTTACGCGCGCCGAGTTCGAACGCATCTACGCGGCCTATCCTGAGATAAAGAAGGCGGAACTCATTGAAGGAGTCGTCTATATGCCATCCCCGGCACGTCATCGTGAACATGGAAAACCACACTTCCACTCAATTAGCTGGCTAGGTACCTATAGCGCGGCAACGCCCGGCGTTGAAGGCAGTGACAACGCGACGCTGCGCCTTGACTTCGAGAACGAACCTCAGCCGGATGCCCTACTGTTTTTGCCGCCAGAGTACGGTGGAACAGCAAGGGTGGGTGACGAGGGCTATTTGGAGGGCACGCCGGAATTGATTCTGGAAGTGTCCGCCAGCAGTGCCAGTTATGATCTGAACCAGAAAAAGAGGGTCTACGCCCGAAATGGCGTAGCGGAGTACATTGTGTATCTGGCATATGAGCAACGAGTTATCTGGCATGTTCTCTGCGACGGCGTCTATGAGGAGCAGCAGGCTGACGACGGCGGCGTGCTGAAGAGCAGACGTTTTCCCGGCCTGTGGTTGCTACCGAAGGCGCTCCTGTCCGGCGATCTTCACAGCGTCCTGGAAACGCTGCAGCAAGGGATAGCATCATCTGAACACAAGACGTTTTGCGCCGCGCTCACACGGCGGCGCGAGGAGGCCAAATGAATCTCGCAGATCCGGAGAATCTGGAGGTAGTCGACCACCTGTTGACAACCACGCGGTCCGTACGCAAACGGCTGGACTTAGATCGTCCCGTAGAACGAGAAGTCATCGAACAGTGCCTTGAGATCGCGGCCCAGGCCCCCAGCGGCAGCAATCGTCAGGGCTGGCACTTCGTGGTGGTAACCGATGCGGAGAAGAAACGCTTTATCGCCGAGCGGTACCGGAAGGCATGGTACGGATACAATGCCACCCGCAATGTGGGTGAAGGGCCGAACTTGACTGCGGAGGAGAAACAGATGCTGCGCGTGATCAGCTCCGCTCAGTATCTGGCCGACAACATGCAGGATGTACCTGTGCTGGTGATCCCCTGCATCGAAGGCCGCCCGGAAGATGCTGCGCCGGCTTCGCAGGCTGGAGTATATGGCTCGATTCTGCCGGCGGCATGGTCGTTGATGTTGGCGCTGCGCGCCAGAGGACTAGGCTCTGCCTGGACCACTCTGCACTTGCAGAGCGAGCGCGAGATCGCCGAGATGCTGGGCATCCCCGACGGAGTTTCACAAGCCGCGCTGCTGCCGGTCGCTTACTTCACGGGAGACGACTTCCGCCCGGCCAAGCGGAAGCCGATGCGTGACAGGACTTATTGGGATAGCTGGCAGACAGCATGAAACTGGTCGCCGATATTCATCTGCACTCCCACTATTCGCGAGCCACGAGCAAGAACCTGACCCTTGAGCACCTGTGGAAATGGGCACAGCTTAAAGGCGTACAGGTAGTGGCCACGGGCGACATCGCCCACCCGGGCTGGCTGGCAGAGCTGCAGATGAAACTGGATCCGGCAGAGGAAGGGCTCTTTCAGCTCAAGCCGGAGTACGAAGCTACGGTCGCCGACGAGGTGCCCCCGGCCTGCAGGGGGACGGTACGTTTTCTGATTGGCGGCGAGATCAGCAACATCTACAAGAAGTATGACCGCACGCGCAAGGTACACAACATCGTCTTTGCGCCATCCTTCGAGGCGACCACGATACTGCAGGCCGAACTGGAAAAGATCGGCAACATTCGCGCGGACGGTCGCCCAATCCTGGGACTGGACAGTCGCGACCTGTTGGAAATCGTCCTGGAAGTGGACGACCGCTGCCATCTGATTCCTGCCCACATATGGACTCCCTGGTTTTCGATTCTCGGTTCAAAGTCCGGATTCGATTCAGTGGAGGAGTGCTTCACCGATCTGACTCACCACATTTTCGCTGTCGAGACGGGTCTCTCATCCGATCCACCGATGAACTGGCGGGTTTCCTGGTTGGACAGATACACTCTCGTCTCCAATTCCGACGCTCACTCGCCGCCAAAGCTGGCTCGAGAAGCCACCTTGTTTGACACCGATCTGAGCTATGACTCGCTGTTCGGCGCCCTACAGACCGGGGATCCTGCCGAGTTTCTGGGCACCATTGAGTTCTTCCCAGAGGAGGGCAAATACCATCTGGACGGCCATCGCAAGTGCGGGGTCTGCTGGGAGCCGGTCACAACGATCGCCAATGAAGGGCTTTGTTCCAGTTGCGGCAAGCCGGTGACTGTCGGCGTCTTTCACAGGGTAGAAGAGTTGGCCGACCGAAAACCCGGCGCACGTCCGAACTCTGCGGCGGCTTTCACGAGTCTCATTCCGCTGCCCGAAGCGTTGGGGGAAGTTCTCAGCGTTGGGCCTAACTCCAAACGAGTGCAGACCGAGTACCTACGGCTGTTGGGGAGATTGGGACCGGAGTTGGAGATCCTTCAGGCTATTCCCCTTGAAGATATCTCGGCGGCAGGGGGCCCTGTCTTGGCTGAAGGAATCCGCCGAATGCGTGAAGGCAAGGTGGTTGCGCAGAGCGGTTACGACGGCGAATACGGTGTTATCCGCATGTTCGATGGGGAAGCCGACCAGCTTTCTTCGTTCCAACTCGGGATGTTTGCGGCCGAGCCAGCGTCTGCGAAGGAGGAACGCGGCACGACGTCGGAGGCATTGAAGACTGCCACCGAGAATGAGCCGAGTCTGCTGTCGAAAGAAGCCGAGGCACCCGTAGAGAACGCACTGGCAGATGGGGAAGTTCAGTACAGTTTGCAGCTTGAGGAAGCACCCAATAATGTTGAACTCCCGCGCCCTCCTTTACGCCAGGGGGCAAACGGCCAAGGCGAGGCCGATTGGTTCGGTCAGTTGAATGCCGAACAGCAGGCAGCCGCAGCCCATACAGATACGCCGCTGGCGATCGTGGCCGGACCGGGAACCGGCAAGACCCGAACTCTGACCGTGCGTATTGCGCGTCTGATCGAGAAGTTGGGCGTGGCGCCGTCATCAGTTCTGGCGGTTACGTTTACGAACAGGGCTGCGGAAGAGATGCGAGAGAGGTTGGACGAACTCCTGGACGCAGAAAGGTCGGCCCAAATCACAGTTGGGACTTTTCATCAGTTGGGCGCCAGCTTGCTCAGGGAGTTCGGGGCGGCAATTGGAGTTTCCCAGAACTTTGCGATTCTCGCAGATGCGGAGAGGCAGACAGTTCTGAGTCGGGCCTGTCCGCAGATGGGAGCGAGGGAGTTGCGGGATGCGTTGGAGGCGATTTCAAAACGCAAGAGCGTTGCAACTGCAGCGAACGCATACGGCGAAGTCCAGGAGAGCGAGAGCGACATATGGGCGAGCTATCAGGCCGCCCTTGAGGAGGCAAACGCGCTCGATTTCGACGACCTGATTTTGCGCGCCGTACAGCTGCTGGATTCGGATGCGGCCGTCCTAAGTACTGTCCATGGTCGCTTTCGCTGGATCTCGGTGGATGAGTATCAGGATGTGAACGCGGCGCAACACCGCCTGTTGTCTCTGCTTGTCGCGGGTGGCGCCAACCTGTGCGTGATCGGAGATCCGGACCAGGCAATCTACGGCTTCCGGGGCGCGGATCACCGCTACTTTCTCTCCTTTGAGGACGACTACCCTGGCGGCAGGCGACTTTATTTGAAGAAAAATTACCGTTCGGCCCAGACCATTCTGGACGCAGCGATGCAGGTCATCTCCCGCAATCCCGACCATCAGGCAACCAACCTGATCGCCGACTTTGCCGAGCAGATAAAGTTGGACGTATATCGCGCCCCCACAGACAGGGCTGAAGCAGAGTACCTCGTCCACCAAGTGGAACAGATGGTGGGTGGGGTCAGCTACTTCTCCTTGGACTCCGGCCGAGTAAATGAAGATGGTCTGCCTGAGGACTTTACATTTGGCGATTTCGCTGTTCTCTACCGTCTCAATGCGCAAGCCAGGCTGATTGAAGAGGCCTTTGACCGCTCAGGCATCCCATACTCGACACTTGGAGGCCCCGCCCTGACAGAACAGAATCCCGTGCGGGAGATTCTGGCGCTCTTGCGGCTCACGCAGACGCCGGAAAGTTACGTCCATTGGGGGCGGATCCTGACGGAAGGGAAGCGGGCGCTGACCGGCGAAGCGGTGGCTGATCTGTTGGATTCGCAAAGCTCGGAGACTAAGGAGAGCGGTGCGTCTCCGGCGCGGCGCGAATTGATGGCAGTTGCGTCCAGAACCGGCGCCCTGCGGCAGCCTCAGCGAGAGAGGCTGACAGAGACGGTCGAGCTAGTGAAGATGCTGGAGGGCGATTCCTCCGCACCGCTTTCATCGCAGATTCAGACCGCGGCCTCCGGATGGGAAAAGTTGCGCGGCACCGAGTACGGCGACGCCGAAAAAGAGCGAGTCGAGCGCTTTCAGCGCAGGGCGGCGCCCTTCAGAAGCAGGCTACAAGAGTTCCTTACGACTTTGGCATTGCAGAGCGAAGCGGACCAGTACGACAGGCGGGCGGACCGGGTGACGCTGATGAGTCTCCACGCCGCAAAAGGCCTGGAGTTCCCTGTCGTGTTCATTGCAGGTTGTGAAGAGGGACTCCTGCCCTATGCGCCTGCCAACCGCGACGTAGACCTGGACGAGGAGCGGCGGCTGTTTTACGTGGGCATGACTCGCGCGCAGCGGCGGTTGATCCTGACTCATGCCGGGCGGCGCTTCCTGTTTGGGCAGGCGATGGAAAATCCGCTCTCGGGCTTTGTTACCGATATTGAAGCCGCCCTGCAGGAAGTACGGCAAGCCCAGCCGCGCCGGTCGCGCAAGAGAGATGAAGACCGGCAATTGCGACTTTTCTAGAGTTTCCTATAGAGTACGCGCAGCACCCCCTTTAGCAGAAAGATCTGAAGTCGCCGCCTCCTCTGGCGAATTTCACCAGGCGGACGCGTTTTCCAATCTTTCCAGATGTTCGCTGGTTAGCTCCAACTGCAGTGAAGCCAGGCTGCCCTGCAGTTGCTTAACCGTGTTGGCACCGATGATAGGGGCGGTCATGCCAGGTTGGGCCAGTAGCCAGGCGATTGAGACAGCAGTCGGTGTGGCCCCAAGTTCAGCAGCTACGCTCCGTACCGCTTCCAGAACTTTCCAGCCGGCATCGTTGAAGTAGCGTTGGCGTACACTCTCTGCGCGGACGCTGTCTGTGTCGCGATTGCGGCTGTATTTGCCTGTCAGGAAACCGCCGCCTAGCGGACTGTAAGGGACTATGCCGATTCCGTAAGTACGGCAGACCTCTCCTAGTTCAAGCTCGAACTCGGCCCTGTGCACGAGGCTGTAGTGGGGCTGGATGGAATCGTAACGGGCCAGGCCGTACTTGTCGCTGGTCCAGAGTGCCTCCATGAGGCGCCAGGCCGGATAGTTGCTACAACCGATGTAGCGAACTTTGCCCTGCTGCACAAGGCGATCAAATGCCTCCAGCGTCTCATGGATGGGTACACCGGCGTCGAAGAAGTGTGCCTGATAGAGATCGATCGTATCGGTTTGCAGGCGGCAAAGAGAGGCTTCGCAGGCTTCCAGGATGTGCTTGCGGCTGAGGCCCTCGTCGTTTGGGCCAGGCCCCATCTGCCCGCGCACCTTGGTAGCGATGATCATCTGGCTGCGGTTGCCGCGGGACTTCAACCAGCGTCCGATCACTTCCTCGCTAACGCCACCGTTGTTTCCTTGCACCCAGCGGCTGTAGACGTCGGCAGTATCGATAAAATTGCCGCCGGCCTCGGAGAAGGCGTCCATCACCGCGAAGCTCGTCTTTTCGTCGGCAGTCCAGCCGAACTGCATCGAACCCAAACAGAGTGGTGAGACTTTGAGCCCTGTCCGGCCCAAACGGCGATATCGGATGCCGCTCATAGTTCGACTCCTGTCAGCGTCCTTTCATCGCCCACGCGGCGGGTGACGCGACGTGCGTCGAGTTCTTCCAGGAGCGCTTGGGCGTATTTGCGGCTGGTGTCAAGCAGATCGCGTACGTCGGCGAGCGTAATTGCTCCTTTGGCTTGGGCGAGGGCAATCGTTTTCTGTGTGGCAACGGCGAAATCCTCTTGGCGGAAATAGACAGAGCCGGGAAGCCGGACGATGATCTCCCGCTCTACCAGTGATTCCAACAGATTCTCATCACCGTCCAATAGACTGAGCGTGTCGATTTCATTGGGCGGGCTGAACGGCGCGTCGGCATAGGACTGAAGCGTTCGGTCAACCGCCCGCTGTTGTGCGGGCGAGTAGCGGACGGTGTGGGAAAGCAACCGGACTGTGTATTCCTCGTCAGCTACCATACCGTCTTCATTTGCCTGTCGGGTCAAGTCGTTGAAAGCGCGATGGGGCAGCTCCTTGCGCACGCCGCCTGCTCCGACCACCCGCAGCCGGCTGCGCACTTCGCTGCGGGGCATTCCTTGCCGCAAAGGGAAGCGGAGATGGAACTCGTCAAGGAGTAGCTGCATATCGGCGACAGTTTGCTGGTAGGCCGATTCGCTGATGAGGAGTCGCCGGTCATCCAGCCCACGCATCGGGCCGTTTTCGAGAAGTTGCCGGATAGCCTCAGCCGCAATCCCTTTATCGAGTCCGGAAGCGGCGATCAGCTCTTGTTCCGAGAGCAGCGGTTCCCGCTCCAGACTCTGCAGCACAACTTCATCGGGGCTTCCCTGGGACAGCGTTTCCAGCCTGGCGATGGCCGTCGGGTCGTTTCGCCGGTAGCGCCGGCGCGGGTGGGGATCCAGGATTTCGCCGCCACCGAGGGTAAGGCTGGGAGATGGTTGGCGCAGAATGAATCGGTCCCCTGCGGCCACTAGAATCGGGCGGTCCAGTCTCAACTGCAGCCATCCCTCGCCTCCTGGAAGCAGCTCGTCGGCAGCAAGGAGCCGTATATGGGCTGGCGTCTCAGACGCTCCGCTGAACAGGTCTACGGCTGTGTTGTGCCGCAGTGGTTTGGGCGCGTCGGGCAGCAGACGGAAGGAGACATCGAGCAGGCGCGTTGCCCGCAGCGTACCCGGCGTCACCGCAACCTGGCCGCGGCGGATTTCGTCGGTGGCGATGCCGCTTAGATTGACGGCGACGCGGCTGCCCGGCAATGCGCGTTCGATTTCCTGCTTGTGCGTTTGCAGGGCGCGCACGCGTCCTGAAGGCCCGTCGGGAAGAATATCCACCGGCTCGCCCACGGCAAGATGCCCATCGCTCAGCGTGCCGGTTACGATTGTGCCAAAACCGGGCAAGCTGAAAATACGGTCGATGGGCAACCGCGGACGGCCTCGATCGCGGCGGGGAGGCAGCGCTGTTAAGGCGCTTGCCAGGGCCGAACGCAGTTGGTCCAGGCCTTCGCCGTCCTGCGCACTCACAGGGACGATGGGGGCGCCTTCCAGGCGTGTTCCGGTCAGAATCTCCTGAATGTCGAGCTCGATCAGCTCCAGCCACTCAGGGTCGTCGATCAAGTCTGTCTTTGTCAGGGCGACCAAGCCCTCGGGAAGCGCCAGCAGGTCCAGAATGGCGAGGTGTTCGCGGGTCTGGGGCATGACCCCCTCGTCTGCGGCGATGACGAGAAGTGCGGCGTCGATGCTGCCAACACCGGCAAGCATATTCTTGATGAAATCGATATGGCCTGGGACGTCTACAATGCTGACAGGCTCAAGAGTACCGTCGGGCATTGCCAGGTCCATCCAGGCAAAGCCGAGCACGATGGTGAGCCCGCGACGCTGTTCTTCCTCGAGACGGTCGGGGTTAGTTCCCGTAAGCGCCTGGACCAGGGTCGACTTGCCGTGGTCCACATGTCCTGCGGTGGCGATTACCCGCATCAGGTGCGGTTCTGTGACGGCTCAGAAGAGACGATTCCGGCCGTGCGCGGCGTGCTATTGTTCTGACGGGCGTACAGTTCGGCGGTGCGGCGCTGCTTCTGCCATTCCTCTTCCAAGTCTTTCATCGTATCGTCCCTTTCTTCAAGGGCCGTCTGCAGACCGTCGAGCCAGAGCTGGGCCGCGCTGATATACCTGCCGCCGTATTGTTCCTGCAGCTTCCAAAGGAGGCGCAGCATCTCTTCGTGGACGCGCAGGTCGTGCAGAATCGGAGGGAGGTGATCCAGTAGCTCCTTATTGTTTTTCTCCTGTTCCCTCCACAGGTGCTCCTGCCGGAGACCCTCGCGACGGCTTCGTTTTTCGTATTCCTCTTGAAAATCCTCCATTTCGCGCCGCATGCGTTCTTCAGCAAGACGCTGCAGCTCTTGCACCTGGGTCTGGTCGCGACGAATGTTCTCCTGAAACTCCGGGATCGTATTTGCAGCTCGCCGGGCGGTTTCCACGGTTTGGGAAAAGGACTGCAGACGCTCCTCATTCTTGCTAACGACCGACTGCTGATCGTCTATGATTTCCTGCCAGCGGGTGAGAACCTGTAAGCGTTCGACGACTTCGACACGCAGCCGTTCCATGAACTGCTGTTGCTCTTCACGGATCTCGGCAAAGACGGGGCGCCAGCGCTCAATCTCAGAGCTCATGCGGCGGTCGGCATCCTCCAGGACGGAGAAGCGTCCGGTGAAGGCCTCGGTACGTTTGAACAGTTCGACGGTTTCCTGCTGTAACTGGGCGATACGTTTTGCGTCGCCCGTGCGCTGGTCGGCGAGAAACGGAATCTGGCGGGTACGCTCTTCGATTTCCTTGACAAGCAGATTCACCTGGTTTCGGCTCTCCATTATCATATCGACCAAGCGCTCTTCCTCGCCCTTGCGCATGTCGACCGCTTCTTCGATGCGACCGATGCGAGGCAGTTCACGTCTAACCTCACTGATTTCCCTGGTCAGGGCTTCCCTGTCTGCCAGCCTGGCGCGCTCATGTTCGCGAGCGGTTTGGGCCTGCCCCTCGTCGCTACGTTCGATCATCAGGCTGAGCTCCTGCTTGAAGCTCTCAATCTGCTGTTCCAACTGGGAGAATCTGCCCAATTGCGCGGTCGTAGATGCCAGGCGACCTTCAAGCTCCTGGATTCGACGCGCTTGTTCAACGATGTCCCCGCTCTGGCTTTCCAGTTGCTGTTGCAATCGGGAAATCTCCGCTCTATCGCGCCGATGTTCTTCATCGAGCCATGTTACGATCTGGGCTAGTTGGGCGTTGTCCATTTTTCCTTCTTTCTTTCAGCACACCTGGCTGTTATGGGCGAACTCAAATAGGCTTTAATGGCAAGCGAACTGAACTCATTTTTGTTTCTGGCCCCTTCAACACACGGACTGGGGACGGATTCGGGCCTGTTGCCAACCTGTCCAATGAGGCATTGTGGAACCTAAATTATACCACTCGCCAGAATGCAAAAACAACAGTGAACCAATCAGAGCACAGGGCATACGCATCTTAATGGGAGAGAACTTTGAGGAGATCGTCAGTTTTCCAAGCGGCTCGTTTACCTTTGGCGGCAATGCCGAATTTGGCGCCTTTATCTCGGCGTGGGAGGTTGAAAGCAAAGAGGCGCGAGGCGGGCAGGTTGTTCTGCGCATGGCCTTTACCCGTCCGCCTGTCGTCCTCATTCAAGACCCCGTGGACTGAGTTCCTGATGTTTCGGTGGCTGAGAGTGGAAGTCAGGAACAGTCCACCGTCGGAGGAAAAGACGGAATTCAGATTCGATTCAGATGCCTTGGGGGCTGATGCGAGCATTTCATTCATTGTGGATCGTTTGTCTTGGTGGTGTGGCACAGGCTTTCTCATGTGTGTGTTGGACGAGTGTTTACAAGTGTTTACGAGTGTTTACTAGCGTTTACAAGTGCTTACGAGTGTTTACGAGCGTTTACAAGTGTTTGCAAGCGTTTTCGTGTTGTCTTAGTGCAATTC
>JAPPKT010000149.1 GCA_028819675.1 Caldilineaceae bacterium
GGCGAGGCGAGGTTGATGAGGTAGGAGGCGTGGCTGACGGCGTAGGCGACGCCCAGGGCAGGCATCTGCTCGTTCCAACGGGAGACATCCTCTTCCTTTATCTGCGGACCTTTCCACTGGCGGTTGCTCTTCATAAAGACCTGGACGGCGTTGCTTTGTACGTCCGCGGCCGCGTCTAGCGCGTTGCTCACGCCACCTGCGATCGACATATGCGCGCCGAGTTTGAGTCCTGACATGGAATGCCTCCGGGGTGGGGTACTTGGTAGCGGGTTGCTGGTTTTCAGTGATGCCGAGGGGTCCCGGAACCTCTATGAAGCCTGGAAACCAGTTTTTCACTCTCATCTGGTTTCTGCTATTCTACCGGATGCGTCAAAACGCGGTCAAAATCGGTGGACTCTGTTCCGTTGCAACTGTGTTTGCACCAGCAGTCAGGCCCCCTGTTTGAAATTACACGAGAGGAACAGCTGTGATACATGAATCGGTCTACGAACTGCGCCGCAGTCTGAAGGGCGCGGTGGGCATTGACGACGGCGGGCGCGTGGAGCTGCTGGACGCGGAGAGGGTGCGCGCCGGTCTGATCGATACGCTGGTGCGGGATGCGGTTTTCGGGACGTTCCCGGTGAAGACGTTCAGCCGCTGGCTGATCTGGGAGTTGGGGCAGCTTATGGGCGCGTGCCCGGCCAGCATTCATGAGTTTTACATGGCGAGGGCGGACAACGCATGGACGAACCGGACGGTACCGGCGATGAACATGCGTTTTTCCACGTACGAGGCGGGGCGGGCCGCGTACCGGGCGGCGCAGCGTACGCAGACGGGGGCGTTCATTTTTGAGATCGCGCGCAGCGAGATGGGTTACACATTTCAGGAGCCGGCCGAGTTTTCGGCTGTTCTGATCGCGGCGGCCATCAAAGAGGGATACCGGGGGCCTATTTTCATCCAGGGCGATCACTTTCAGGTAGACGGCAAGAAGTACGGGTCGGACCCGGACGGCGCATTGAACGAGGTGAAGGCGCTGGCAAAGAAGGCGGTGGCAGCTGGATACTGGAATATTGACATCGATACGAGCACGCTGGTGACGCTGGAGCCGCCTTCTCTGGACGAGCAGCAGCGGGACAACTACCTGCGCTCGGCGATGCTGACCAAGTTTATCCGCGATCTGGAGCCGGAGGGCGTCACGATCAGCCTGGGCGGCGAGATTGGCGAAGTGGGGGAAAAGAACTCGACGGTGCCGGAGCTGGACGCGTATATCCACGGCTACAAGGCTGCGCTGGGCGAGCTGGGCGACTACGCGGGGCTGAGCAAGATCAGTGTGGCCACGGGCACGGCCCACGGCGGGATACTGCTGCCGGACGGTACGCAGGCCGACGTAGCGGTGGATTTCAATACGCTGGAAGACCTGGGCGAGCGCGCGCGGTTCCATGGGTCCGGAGGCGCGGTCCAGCATGGGGCGAGCACGCTGCCGGAAGAGTTGTTCAGCAAGTTTCCGGAGACGCAGACGATTGAGATTCACCTGGCGACGGGTTTCACCAACACATTCCTGGACCATCCCAGTCTGCCCGACTCGTTGCGCCAGGAGATGTACGCGCACCTGGAGGCGCATCACGCGGACGAGCGCGGGGCGAATGATTCCGATCTTGTTTTTCATCTGAAGACGCGCAAGAAGGCGCTGGGGCCGTTCAAGCCGGAGCTGTGGGCGCTGCCGCCGGAGCGGGTGGAGGCGATCTTTGCGGGTGTGGAAGAGCACTATGCGTTTTTCTATGAGAAGTTGAATGTTGTGGGCACGCGTGAACTGGTTGACGGGATCGTTACGCCTGTAGTCCACCACAGGCCGATGCCGGTTCTGGCGCGGGGTGCGGGGGACGATCAGGGACTTGCCGACTGAGGACTGCAGTAGTCAGTAGTCAGTAAACCTCGCCGGCCGGGCAGCGGCGACGAACCTCTAGTATATGTTGCTTGCTCTTGATGTAGGTGCCTCGATTTGTACGGTTGTGCTGTTTGACCCGGCGGGGGGCGCAGTGCTGGCTGAGAAGGTGTGGCGGTCGCGGCGGCGACAGACGGAGGAGACG
>JAPPKT010000179.1 GCA_028819675.1 Caldilineaceae bacterium
TCCCCGACGGTCTCCCCCGCCTCTACGCCTCCTACCACGTCAGCCGTCAGAACACCAACACCGGCCGCCTGACCGCGGCCATGTTCGACGACGTGCTGACCTCAATCAAGACCAATCTGCAGCGCGTCTGACCCCCAGTTGCTACCCATATCGCGCCGTCACCGTAAACTGAATGTCTGCGCCGCAACAAAACGTGCGCGCCAGCGTATAAACGTAAGAAACTCCTCACTCTTCCTCCAAGGAAAGGAGCACAATGGGGGGAGTCAGTGTGGCTCTCTTTTCTCTCTCCTCTTCACTCTCTCCTCAAAGGAACTTGTATGTCCACCGCATCGGCCCAGCCTGTAACCGCTCCGGTCCGCCCAACCGAACGGATCGTCGCCATCGACATCCTGCGCGGCTTCGCCCTGCTCGGCATTCTGATCATGAACATCCAGGGCTTCGCCATGCCCGCAGCCGCCTACGCCAACCCGACCGTCTACGGCGACCTGACCGGGGCCAACCGCTGGGTGTGGACCCTGAGCCACGTCTTAGCCGATCAGAAGTTCATGACCATCTTTTCCCTGCTCTTCGGCGCCGGCATCGTCCTCATGAGCGAAAAGCTGGACGCACGCGGACAGCGCGCCTGGGGCCTGCACTACCGGCGCACCTTCTGGCTGCTCGTCTTCGGCCTGGGCCACGCCTACCTGCTCTGGTCCGGCGACATTCTCGTGGCCTATGCGCTGTGCGGTTTCTGGGTCTACTGGCTGCGCCGTCTGCGGCCCCGCTGGCAGATGGCGCTGGGCATTTTCGTCGTGTCGATCCCTGCTCTGATCCTGCTGGCTACAAGCCTGACCATGCAGTTTACGCCTCCTGAAATGCTGCAGGAGCTACGGGCCGACTGGCAACCAGCTTCCGAGACGATCACCGAGGAGGTGGCCTCCTACCGGGGCAGCTGGCTGACGCAGATGGATGCCCGCGTGCCCAGGTCCGCCGAATTCCAGACGGTCGGGCTGCTGTACTGGGGGCTCTGGCGCGCCGGGGGACTGATGATGATGGGGATGGCACTGTACCGCTGGGGCGTTCTCACAGGTAGTCGTTCGCGCGGCTTCTACGTCAGTATGGTTATCCTCGGTCTCGCCATCGGCCTGCCTGTCGTGAGCTGGGGCGTCGTCCAGAACTTCGCCAACAACTGGACGATGGAGTTCTCCAAGTTTGGCCCCGGTGCGCAGCCGAACTACTGGGGTAGCCTCTTCGTCAGCGCCGCCTACATCGGGCTCCTGATGCTGTTCGCCCGCACGCGCGCCCTGTCCTGGCTGCAGAACGCGCTGGCCGCGGTGGGGCGGACCGCCTTGTCGAACTACCTGTTGCAGACAATCTTGGCCACGGCCATCTTCTACGGCCACGGCTTGGGGCTGTTCGGTTCGGTCGAGCGGGTGGGGCAGATCGGCATTGTCGCCGTGATCTGGGCGTTCCAACTGGTGGTGTCACCGCTATGGCTGCGCTACTACCGCTTCGGGCCCTTCGAATGGCTGTGGCGTTCGCTCAGCTACTGGCGCTTTCAGCCGATGCAGGCCCGCAAGACAGCGCCGGCGCCATCATGATCGGCGGCCACTAGCCGCCGGTCGCAGCCGGCTCCGCGCCCACCGCCGACGCCTTCTTCAGCGTCTCCGGCACAAACAACCCCAAAATCGATCCAGCCCCCAAACCAATAACGGCGATAACATAGATCGACGGCACCAGGCTCAACGCGTCGGCAATCGTACCGACGATAATCGGGGCGCTCGTGTGACCGGTATCTCCTATCAGCCGCCACAGCCCCAAAAACGCGCCCATGCCCTCCCCTTTCGGCGGCGCCAGGTCCGCGCCCAACGTCAGCATCGTCCCCGAGCCAAGCCCGTTGCCGAAACCGATCAGCGATGTGACCGCCAGCAGCGCCGCAAAGGAGCCCGTAAGCGGTATCAGGGCCATTCCCAGCCCCTGCAACAAAAAGGAAGGCACGTAGGCGAACTTGCGCCCGAACCGGTCCATCACTAAGCCCGCCGGATAGAACATTGACATATCCACGGCCGCAGCGAT
>JAPPKT010000014.1 GCA_028819675.1 Caldilineaceae bacterium
AGGGCCGCAACGGGCAGGGGAAAACGAACCTGCTGGAGGCGGTCTATTATCTGGCAACGAGCAAGTCGCGCCATGCGCGGATGGAGCGGGAAGCGGTGGACAGGGCGGCGGCGGATGAGCCGATCCCCTACGCCCGTATCCGGGGAGAGGTAGAGCGGAAGGGGGATTCGACGACGCTTGAGATCCTGTTCACGCTGCGCGGGGACGGCATTAACTACACGAAACAGACCCGGGTGAACGGTGCGCCGCGGCGCAGCATGGACCTGATCGGACATCTGCGGGCGGTGCTGTTTCTGCCGGAGGACCTGACGCTTGTGGCCGGGAGTCCGAGTGAGCGGCGGCGTTATATCGACGTTGCCCTCTGCCAGATCGATCGCGGCTACTGTCAGACGCTTTCCCGCTATCAGAAGGTGGTTACGCAGCGGAACAGTTTGCTGAAGCAGCTGCAGGAGCAGGAGCAGACGGACGGCCCGACGGCGGCGGCGCAACTTGCATTTTGGAATGAGCAGCTGGTCGAGCTGGGAACGCGGGTGCTGGCCCGGCGGCACAGTTATCTGGCGGCGCTGGCACCGATTGCACGCCGCGTGCACGGGGAGCTCTCGCAGCAGCAGGAGTCGCTGGAACTGCTGTACCTGCCCAGTTTCAATACCGGGCTTTACTCTGAAGATGACTACCAGAGGTTGCGCGAGGGCGAGGAAGTCGAGACGGACGGGATCGTCGGGCTGGAAGTCGGGGCAGAGACGATCAATCAGCGTTTCCGAGAACGGCTTGAAGCCCGCCGCGGCGTTGAGTTAAGGGCGGGCAGCTCGCTCTACGGGCCGCACAGGGACGAGCTGGTCTTTGTGGTCAACGGCTGGAATCTGCGCACGTACGGGAGCCGGGGTCAGCAGCGTACGGGTGCACTGGCGTTGAAGCTGGCGGAACTGGAGGCGATGGCGGAGGCGACGGGCGAGAAGCCGATCCTGCTGCTGGACGACGTGATGAGCGAGCTGGATGCGCAGAGGAGGGCGGCGTTGCTGGAGGCGCTGGCGGACGTGCGGCAGGGGATTGTGACGACGACGAACTGGGCACAGTTTTCCAGTGAGTTTCAAGAGAACGCGCAGCTGTTGCAGATTGAGGCCGGGGTCGCAACCAGCGCAGTTGGCAGTCTGTGACCTGCGGCGTAACCGGTCGCTGACATTTTTCCACTCAAGTACATACTCCATGGACAAGAGACTCTACTACGAAGACGCCTACTGCACGCGATTCACGGCGCAGGTGGCGGAGCGGCTTACGCTTAAGGGAAAACCGGCTGTGCGGTTGAGCCGGTCGGCCTTCTATCCGACGTCGGGCGGGCAGCCGCATGACACGGGCCGTCTGGACGGCACGGGGGTGGTCGACGTGCAGGTTGGGGCTGACGGTGCGGTGCTGCATGTGCTGGCGGAGCCGCTGCAGGACGGGACTGCGAGCGTGAGCGGTGAGATCGACTGGTCGCGGCGCTATGATCATATGCAGCAGCATTCGGGCCAGCATCTGCTGTCGCAGGTGTTTTTCCGGCGGCTGGGGCTGGAGACGGTGAGCGTGCATTTCGGTGATGCGCTCAATACGGTGGACCTGGACGGGCCGCCGCTGTCTGCGGCGCAGCTGGCGGATGTTGAGACGGCGGCCAACGGGTTGGTGTGGGAGAACCGGCCGATACGGGCATATTGGGTAGATGAAGAGGCGCGGGAGAAGGTGCCGCTGCGGCGGGCGCCGGCGGTGGCGGGTGCGACGCGCATTGTGGAGATCGACAAGTTTGACTGGTCGGCGTGCGGAGGTACGCACGTGCGGCGGACGGGGGAGATCGGGCTGATCGCGCTGGTGCGGGTGGAGAAGCACCGGGGCAGGAGCCGTGTGCATTTTGTGTGCGGAAGGCGGGCGCTGGCGGATGCGGCGCGGCGGCGGGGGCTGCTGGCGGAGGCGGCCGGTCTGCTGGACAGCGGCGTGGATGATGTGCCGGAGCTGGTGTCGAAGCAGCAGGAGGCGCTAAAGAGCGCGGAGAGGGAGTTGAAGGCGCTGCGGGACGGGCTTGTGGCGTACCAGGCGCGTGAGCTGCTGGCGGAGGCGGTGACTACGGGCGGTGTGCGGCTGGTGGCGCGGGAGATGGCGGACAGCGAGCCGGCGGCGGTGCAGGGGCTGGCGCGGGCGCTCATCTCCGAGCCGGGTGTTGTGGCATTGCTTGGTTGTGCGCGAGGGGGGAAGGGGACGGTTGTATTTGCCCGTTCGGAGGACTGTTCGGTGCATGTTGGTAATCTGCTGCGGGATACGTTGCGGGCGTTCGGCGGCGGGGGCGGCGGGCGGCCAGACTTTGCACAGGGCGGGGGTGTGGCGGAGGAGAAGTTGGTGGATGTGCTCGGGGCGGCGGCGGAGGTTGTGCGGCGCGAGGTTGGCGGCTAGAGCCCATTGGGAAGGAAACGCGATTTCCTGTACGGCGTATAGGGTATGTGTAGACTTAAGGCTAATTCCGGCGTGGTTTGCAGATTGAGAAGGCACCGCGCCGGTTGACAGTAGACGGGGAAAACTTCGAATGAAGAGCAACGAGGGCATGCCCATTCTGCCGGTTGAGGCATACACATCGCAGGCGTGGTTCGACCGCGAGCAGGAGCAGATATTTTCACGAACCTGGGCTTTTGCCGGCCTGGACGGGGATGTCAGCGAACCGGGGCAGTATGTGTCGGTGCAGGCAGGGTTGAACAACATTTTTATTGTGATGGGGCAGGACGGGCAGTTGCGGGCCTTTCACAATATCTGCCGTCACCGGGGGACGCAGCTGCTGCGGGCGGTTGGAAATACGAAGAAGGTCATCACCTGCCCCTATCACGATTGGACGTACGACCTGGAGGGTTGTCTGCTGTCCGTTCCTGACAGGAGGAATCAGTTTCCTGATCTGGATATGGCGAGTCTCGGGCTGAAGAAGGCATCCGTGGCCAGCTGGCGAGGCATGTTGTGGGTGCATCCTGACGAGAATGCCGATCCGGTGGAGGCGTGGTTTGGCGGCGTGGAACCTCATCTTGGTCCTCACAATGTGGATGAGCTGGTGGAGTATGAGAAGGGGCGCACCGAATACGATATTGCGGCCAATTGGAAAATTGTGGTCGAGAATTACATTGACGGTTATCATCTGGCGCATCTGCACTCGGGGACGCTGTCGATGTACGACCACAGGCGCATCGAGTCGGGGTTCGCGGGTCCGCACTTCCATTTTTGGGAGCCGCTCAGTGCGGAATATGCAGCGAATGTCGAGAAGAATGCGGCGTTACCACTGGTCATCCCGGCTGACGAGGCGGGCGCGTGGGTGCCGATGCTGTTTCCGGGTATTGGACTGGCAGAGAATGAGGACTCGTGGTCGGTGTTTCATCTGACGCCGCTGGCGCCTGACCGCACGCGCGTATTGGTGCGCACGAAAATCGCCGACGCTTCATTGCTGGCGTTTGCTTCGCAGTCGATCCGCTCCTTCAATTTCTGGACGAAGCGGGTGCGAGGCAAGTATGACAGCGATGACGGCGACGATCCGATGGCGTCGGGCGACTTCATGCAGGAGGACATCTACGCGTGCGAGCAGCAGCAGCGATCGCTAAGGAGCCCCTTTTTCGAGCACGGGCCGTCCGCCTTGGAGGGGGAGGCTGGTGTGCGGCGACATCAGGAGTTGGTGATGGCGTGGTTGGGGGACAGTGCATGAACAGCAGGCGGAATTCAGGTCGGGTCGCCATTGGCTAGGCAGGGATCTAGGTGCGGTGCGAGACTGGTAGTTGAAAAGAGACTATTATTTGAAATCTTCATCTAGGTTACAAATCGGGCTCCTCATTCATTCCTAGAAGCAACCCGGATCGGCTTCTGTTCGTCGACATCAAGGGGCACCTCCATATTGGCTCGAATGTAGTCTTCTTCTGTGTATGGTGTCCCGTCAGCGTGCCAGACGTGTGTTCCGAAGGGTCCGCTCAAGCGCCTAAAGGCGTGTTTCTTTCTTTGTATTTCTTTGTCGGTTGCTCCGTCTGCACGCATTTCTTCTGCGACCGTCTTGAACCTGGCTTCAAAGAACTCTTCGTATTCGGCTCGCAGTCTTTGGTTTCTTTCAGTTCTTCGCTTTCGCTTGGTCTCGGCGTCTTCTTCCTGAGGTAGTTCCGGTTGTCTGTTGTCTGCGGACATGGTAGTCTTTTGCCTTTTTTTGGATCCATGTCAAGGCGGATCTATTTGTTTTCGGGATTCTCTATAGTCACCGGATTGTTGCATAATATTTCGGTATTGGCCAGTAAAGTACAGTGTTAGAGGCACCCACAAGGGGTGCCCCTACGGGTGTTAGCGATGGGCTTGCGCGTTCCGTGCTATTTGTACAGCCCGTTCTGGAAGCGGCGCAGGAGGGCGGCGGCAATTACGCATGTGTAGAGGAAGCCGACGGCTGCGACCCAGAGGTAGGGTTGGCCGGCGGTGGCGAGCCAGTAGCCTTTTGCCGCCCAGTAGGTGGGGGAGATGCCGAGCAGCCATTGCCATGGCTCGGGAACGAACCAGGCGGCGATCGGGACGAGGAGGAAGATACCGAGCCCTTTCATGATGGCAAGGCCTTCGACCTTGTTTTTTGCGAGGGTGGCGAGGATCAGGGCCATCATGGGGCCGAGGGGCGCGGCGGAGACGGCGAGGGGGAGAAGCTTTTCGACCGGAAGGACAAGAACGTTTATGAAGGGAACGACGAGGAGGATCCCCAGGACGGAGATGAGGGCGGGGGTCAGGGCACGGTAGAGGGCGTAGGTGCGGACCGGCATGGGCGTCACCATGAGGGCGGTGAGGGTGTCCTGGTCTTTTTCGTCGAGGAGGAGGGTGCCGACGAGGAGGCCTACGAGCTGGGGGATGACGAGCAGGCCGAAAAAGCTGACGATGAGGAGGTAATATTGGCTGAGATCGAAGCCGATGTTGTCCATCAGACCGGTATGAACCCAGGGTAGAAGCCAGCGCAGGATGCCGCCAAGAATGAAGGGATAGACTATCAGGAATTGCAGCATCGAATCGCGGCGGAAGTTCAGGAAATCGCTGCGTCCCAGTGTGAAGAGTGCCCCCATCCTTACCTCCCCGGTTTGTCTTCGAAGTACACGTCAACCAATCTCATTGAAACCAGGGCCTAAGAGCCGACCTGACGGGCGACGACCTGTTGCAGGGCATTCTGTGCCCAGCGGGTGCCGGCGGCGCAGAGCAACGCGGCGTAGAGCAGCGCGAAGATAAGCTGCCAGAGCGGAGCGTGGCCGAAGGACGCGGTGAGCAGGATCATGCCGGGGCCGCTGGGCAGAAGATAGAGAAGCGGGCCGGGTACGATGTCGAAGTAGGTGAGCAGGGGGATCTGCATGATAGCCAGAAACAAGGCGCCGGGCACCAGGTATTCGCTGATGCCGTTGTAGCGGGCGGCGATGACGAAGCCCAGCAGGGAGAGAGGATAGGACATGGCCAGCATGGCGATCACGAACCAGAGCCAGTTTAGGGCGACGCCGTAGACGAGCAGGGTCACGGCGACGCCGACGGCGAAGGCGGCGACGGAGAGAACGACGGCTTTGGCGATCAGGTATTCCAAGGAGCGGAGGGGCGTGACGACCAGCCCTTCGAGAACGCGTTCGTTTTTCTCCAGGAAGTAGAGACCGGGCATGAAGAAGAAGCCGAAGACGCCGAGATCGATAAAGAGAATTGAAACGAGTACCGGTTCCAGGCCGGCGTCGGGGATCCAATAGAGCATGAGGACCCAGACGGCGGCGACAAAGGCGGCGGCGTAGAAGATCCCCTGCCGGAACTGGATCGTGGTTTCCCAGCGCAGGAGCATGAGAAGCCGGTTCACGTCAGGGTCCTTCCGGTCGTCTGTATGAAGATGTCCTCGAGGGTGGCCTCCTGGGTGTGGATGGTTTCGATGCGGTTGGTGCGCAGGATTTTGAGGAACTCGTCGCTGTCGCCGAGGCCGTCGAGGGGGAATTCGGCTTGCTGGGTGGGGGCGGAGGTCCCGTCGTGGTGGTATTCGACTGTGACGCGACGCCGGCCGTGTTGGAGGCGCAGGTTGCGGGGGGAGTCGATGAGGGTGATTTCGCCGTCGACGATGAAGGCGACGCGGTCGCAGATCTGGTCGGCGACGGTCATGTCGTGGGTTGTGAGGAAGATGGTGCGGCCTTCTTCCTTCTGCTGGCGGAGGATGTCCTTGATCTTCTGACCGTTGACGGGGTCGAGGCCGGTGGTGGGCTCGTCGAGGAAGAGGAGTTCGGGTTTGTGAATCAGAGAGCGCACGAAGTTGAGGCGCATCTGCATGCCCTTGGAGAACTGGCTGAGGCGGGTATCTGCGTCGTCCTCGAGGCCGACCATTTCGAGCAGTTCGGCTGGTTCGAGGGTGTCACCGTTGTAGAGAGAGCGGAAGAGGGAGAGGTTTTCGCTTGCGGTCAACTTCTGGTAGTGGTTGGGCAGCTCGAAGGCGACGCCTACCTGCTCGTAGTAGCTGTCGTCCCATTGATTGAGCGGTTTGCCGAGGACGGTTATGCTGCCCTGGAAGCCGCGCAGGAGGCGGATCAGCACTTTTTGAGTGGTGCTTTTGCCGGCGCCGCTGGGCCCGAGGAATCCGAAGATTTCGCCCTCTTGGATGGAGAAGTCGATGCCGCGGACGGCTTCGGCTCCGCCTGGATAGGTGTAAGAGAGGTTTTCGACGGAGAGCATCAATTCGCTCCTTGGCCGGGCTGTTCGGGTGGGGAGTGGGCGTTTGGGGGGGCTTCTTCCTTGCTGTGGGGCACGGGGTGAAGTTGGCCCGATCTGTACGCCCGCCAGTGGTCCAATACCAGGGGGTACTCCCTTTCCATGAAGGCGTAGAGGTCCCGCATTTCTTCCAGACGCCGGCGGCGGGCGGGGGAGGCTCCGTCGAGAAGCAGGAGGCCTTTTTCGGCAAGGCGGCGGAACTCGGTAAACTGCTGGGCTTTCTCTTCGAGCACGCGGGACCAGAAGTCGGGCACGATGCGGTAGAAGTCGCGGCGGTGGCCGGGCAGGCTGAGGCGCTCGATGATGCCCATGCGGATGAGCATGCGCGTGCCGGTGCTGATGGAGGATTTGCTGGCTTGCAGGGCGTCGGTGAGCTCGTGCATGGTCTGGTGGGGCGGGTCGCAGATGAGGAGCCAGCTCAGGATTCTGCCGGTCATGCGGGGCAGGCCGGCCTCTTCCCAGAAGAGACCGAAACTCTCTACATATTCGTGCAAGTCGCCAATCGGCAGTGTAACGTCAGCGGTCAGCGGTTTGTGGTTGGCGGCGCTCATGTTTCGAGGGCCAGTTTTTGCTGCTGGCGGCCGATGACGGTGTTGAGAAGGAAAAGGAGGGCGGCGACGAGGACGACCATCACGACGACGTCGATGAGGATGTCGGCAAAGCCGGCGCCGTTCTGGGTCACTTCGAGCAGGGGGTTCATGAGGTAGTAAGTGGGAAAGATGCGGCCGATCCATTCGGGCACCTGCGGGAAGATCTTGAGGATACCGGGCGCGTAGAGCAGGATGCCGGCGGCCTTGATGATTCCCATGAAGGTATCCATGTCTTTTGAGACGGAGCCGAGAATGATGCCGAAGACGGATGACATGAGTCCGCCGAGGGCGATGACGAGTATCAGGAGGGCGATATGGCCGGCTAAGGCACCGTTGAGCAGGAGGATGATCACGGCCATGATAGCGCTGAGGATGAAGCCCATGAGCGTCTTGGAGAGATAGACGTCGAGCAGCGTGGTTGGGGTCGTGGTTATGGCTATGAGCGTGTGTTTCTGCCGTTCCTCGATGAGGGAGGTGGCGGGAATGAAGAGGCCGCCGAGGACAATCGACATGATCAGCAGGAGGGGCAGCAGGCGCTGGGACCAGGTAAGGTTGTTGGCGCTGCCGAGCTGCTGGGCGTTGACGCTGACGGGAAGCTGATCGATACCGCTGCCGACGGCTTCGGTCATGGCGCGGCCGATGGCCGATTCGAGGAGGAGGAGATTGCGCACGCCGGCCTCGCCCCAGCGGTAGGCGATGAAGTCGATCTCTGCGCTGTCGCTCTGCAGTGCGCCGGCGAAGCTGGCGGGCAGGCTGAGGCCGACCTCTTCGGCGCCGCGTTCGACGGCGCGCTTGAGTGCGTCTTCGGAGTTGTAGAGTGTGGTGTTGATGCTGGGATGGTCGAGCAGGGACTGGATGACCTGCTGGCTGCCGGAGGCGTCGTAGATGCCCAGGCGCGGCGTCTGGGCGAAGAGATCGCCAAAGACGAGCGCGATCAGGAGGCTCAAGACGGCAGGCATGACGAGCACATAGATGCTCATAAAGTTGGTGGCGCCGAGGCGCACTTCCTTGCCGAGCAGAGTCAGAATGCGCTGAATATCCATCAGAATCTTCTCCTTATGGCGGCCGTACCGATGGCCAGCGTGACTGCGCCGCCTACAAACAACAGCGCCAGGTTGCTACTCACTTCGGCCCAGCCCGCCTCGAAGTTGAGTATGCGGTGGAGGGCATCGACAAAGTAGAAAGAGGGGATGATCTCCATCCAGCCGGTAGATAGGCCTGGCAGCAGGACTGTCAGGCTTGGAATCATCATGGGTATGATAAATACGATGGCCCACGCCATCACGGAGGTGGCGTCCTTGGCGAGGGCGGCGACAAAGAAGCCGGTACCCACCATGAGGAAGCCACCCAGCAGCAGGGTCGTCAGCAGAAGGAGCGGCGACGTACCCAGAACACCCATTATGGCGCTGAGGATGAGCAGCTGCCCGAAAGCCATGAGCATTCCCATCAGGGCTTTGCCGGCGAAAAACTGGTGCAGGCGCAGGGGGCCGGTAATCAGCGCGCGTGCGGTGCCGTTTTCGACATCGCGGTTGAGGAGCGTCGCGAGGCCTATAATCTCAATCAGCGTTATGAAGACGAGGAAGAGAGGCACAAAGCGGGCGCGCAGGGACAGGGGGGCGCCGAGCAGGTCATTGCCGAGCACGACCTCGGTCTCGTTGAAGCGGGACAGGTTGTCCAGTGTCTCAGTATTGACTGCGTTGGCGACGAAGACGAGTACATCGTGGAAGATCTGTCTGGCTTCGGCGGGGACGCCGGGGGCGTAATAGGCGTTCAACTCGACCGCTTCACCTCTGGCGGCAGCCGCGGACAGATCGGCGGGGAAGGAGAGACCGACGAAGAAGTCACCGGTCTCCTCAAGCGCGGTCAGCATCTCGGCCTCGGAGTCGAAGATGACATAGTTGTCCGAGTCGTCTACGAGACGCTGGTAGAGAGGCATCTCGCGGTCCTCGATGAAAAAGGCCATGCCGAGACTTTCGTCCACCTGATTGGGGATCAGAAAGTAGATGATGGGGTAGAGAATCAGCCCCAGGGCGGTGATGATGAGAAAGAAGCGGTTGCGGACAAAGAGCTTGATATCTTTGACAACGAGCGTGCCGATCATCCCTGTAACCCCCTGCCGGTGATATCGAAGAAGATATCTTCGAGCGTTGCTTCTTCGCTGTGGACGGTGAGGATGCGCTCGTTTTTGAAGAGGTCGAAGACGGCCTGGGGGGTCTGGTCTTCGTCGAGCGTGATCTCGCGTTCCTCGGTGCCGCCGTCGGGCAGTTCAACCTCGACTTTGAGGGCGCGCATGCCGAAACGCTGCTTGAGGCGGGCCGGCGTGTCGAGGGCGACGATCTTGCCCTGGTTGAGAAAGGCGACGCGATCAGAAAGTTTGTCGGCCTCGACCATATCGTGCGTGGTGAGGAATACGGTGGTCCCTGCCTGGACGGCGTTGCGGATCAGGGCGTGGATCGTTTCGGTGGAGACGGGGTCGAGGCCGTCGGTTGGTTCGTCGAGGAAGAGCATTTGGGGGTCGCTGACGAGGGCGCGTGCCATCATGAGGCGCTGCTTCATGCCCTTGGAGTAGCTGGCGACGTGTTCCTTTTCGCGGCCGCCGAGGCCGACCTTCTCTAGCAGGCTCATGGCGTCGAAATTGGCGACTTTGTAGAGCTTGGCGAAGAGGTCGAGGTTTTCGACGGCGCTCATCTGCTCGTAGAGGTTGGTGGATTCGAAGGAGATGCCGATCTCCTGCTGGACCTGTTTGCGGTCATCGACGATATCCATGCCGAGGAGGGTGGCCGACCCTTTTTGGGGCGTAAGCTGCCCGGTCAACACTTTGACAACAGTTGATTTGCCGGCTCCGTTGGGGCCGAGGAAGCCGACCACTTCGCCTTCGGCGACATCGAAGGAGATATCGTCTACGGCGAGGATATCGCCGTAGCTGTACGAAAGATCTTTGACGGAAATCGCGGATTCGGCCATGCTGTCGCTCCTTGCATCGGGACGCTTGGGCCGGTGGGTGGTTTACCGGCATTGACTGTTGCGCGTCAGACAGAAGAATGAACAGGGATAGGCTAGCATTTTCTGTTTGTTCAGTCAATGCCGAACAAACAGAACTGTCTGACGGTTTCCTGACATTGGAGGGAAGCAGCCGGCCGGGCATTCGCGGTGCAAAGTACGTGTTAAGACGCCGGCGGGTCTCTCATAATGGGTAGGGAAGTACAGCCATCCGGTGCTTAAGGCAGGTCGGCAAATTCTGGAATCCTACTCTGTGGCGTATACTTTGCATAAGAGCCACAAAAGCTATTCAGGCGCGGCAGTCTCGAAGATCGAAATGCCATTTGGGGAACGGCTGAACGCCTGGCGCAAGGAGAAAGACGGGCAATGGAAACTCTGACACTTAACGACGGCGGGCGTCTTCCTGTCCTGGGTTTGGGCACGTGGCAGATGGGGGGCGGGCGCAGTCGCGACTATTCGCGGGATGACGAGATGGTCGCGATTATCCGGGATGCGATCGAGATGGGGTATACGCATATTGACACGGCGGAGATGTACGGTGTCGGTCATTGCGAGGAGCTGGTGGGGCGGGCGATGCAGGATTTCGCGCGTGAGGATATATTCCTGACGACCAAGGTACTGGCCGACAACGTGCGTTACGATGATCTGTTGCGAGCGCTGGACGGCAGCCTGAAACATTTGCAGACGGACTATGCCGACATGTACCTCATCCACTGGCCCAACCCCAATGTACCGCTGGAGGAGACTTTCAGGGCGTTGAACCGGGTGACGGCTGAGGGCCGGGTGAAGCGGGTGGGTGTGAGCAACTTCGACGTTGCGCTGCTGCGCGAGGCGCAGGAGTTGTGTGAGACGCCGGTGGTGACGAACCAGGTGCGATACAATCTGCACTCGCGGGAGCCGGAGGAGGACGGGTTGTTACGCTACTGCCAGGAGAACAATGTTGTGCTCACGGCGTACTGTCCGCTGAAGGACGGGGTGATGCAGAACGAGACGGTGCAGGCGGTGGCGCGCAAGCACGGCGCAACGGCGGCGCAGGTGGCGATTCGGTGGCTGACGCGGCAGCCGCAGGTGGTGACGATTCCGATGTCGACGAATCGGGACCATTTGCGGCAGAACATGGAGGCGTTGACGCTGGCGCTGGATGAGGAGGACGTGCAGCGGTTGGATGCCAGTGGATAGGAGCCGGCCTGACGGACGGGCCTGGGGCGGGACCGACAGTAGTTTGCAAGAGCGAATTGAGAATAGAGACAGGAGAACCTATGCTTCCGACTGAATCGATTCGACGGGTGTTGGACGCCGGGCTCACGAAGGGCGCCGACCTGGCAGAAGTGTATCTGGAGAACAAGGAGAGTCTCTCGCTGACGCTGGACGAGGGGCGGCTGGAAAAGGCGACGCAGGGCAATGACATCGGGGGCGGCGTGCGGGTCTTTTATGGGAACAATGCGGCCTACGCTTACACCGATGATCTGACGGAGGAGTCGCTGATCGAGGCGGCCGGGGTTGCGGCGGCCGCGGCGGAGAACGCAAACAATGCGCAGGTGTGCGCGGATCTGACGAAGAGGGAGAGCCCTGTCGTGACGCGGATCGAGCGCCCGTTCGAGGAGATGTCGACGCAGGAGAAGGCCGGCATATTGCGGGAGATGGACGAGGTTACACGACAGCACAGTCCGTATATTGTCAGCGTGCAGTGCGGGTATACGGAGACGCGGCGGCGGGTCTGGGTCTATAACTCCGAGGGAGTCTGGGCGGAGGATGACCGCGCCTTTATCGAGTTTCAGGGGCAGGTAGCGGCGCAGAAGGGCGATGTACGCCAGTCGAGCGCCACAGGGGTCGGAGGGCAGGTGGGGTTGGAGTTCTTCGACGACCGCGATCCGGTGGCGATGATGCCGGAGGCGGCTGACACGGCGCTGCTGATGCTGGATGCGAGGCCGGCGCCGGCAGGCGAGATGCCTGTCGTCATTAACAATGGCTGGGGGGGCGTCCTTTTCCACGAGGCCTGCGGCCACTGTATGGAGGCGGACTTTATCACGAAGGGCGCGTCGGCCTACACGGGGCTGGTGGGCGAGAAGGTGGGCCCGGATTTTCTGACGGCCTACGACGACGGCACGATCCCGGGTCGGCGGGGAACGATGCGCTTTGACGATGAGGGCGCGCCGACGAACCGAACCGTGTTGATCGAGAACGGCATTCTGAAGGAGTATATGTGGGATTTGACGGAGGCGCGGCGGGCCGGGCGGGCGTCGACGGGCAACGGGCGGCGTCAGACTTTCCGAGACATGCCGATGCCGCGCATGACGAATACGTATATTGACGCGGGCCCGCACGACCCGGAGGAGATCATTGGGTCGGTGAAGAAGGGGCTGTATGCCAAGAGGTTGGGCGGCGGACAGGTGGAGATTGGACGCGGTGACTACGTGTTCACTGTCACTGAGGGATGGTTGATCGAGGATGGCAAGCTGACTGCCCCGGTGCGGGGCGCGACGCTGGTGGGCAACGGTCCGGAGACGCTGCGGCTGATGGATATGATCGGGACGGACATGGCGCTGGACCCGGGGCGGGGCATGTGCGGCAAGGGGCAGTGGGCGCGGGTGAGCGTCGGCCAGCCGACGGTGCGCGTGCCGAAGCTGACGGTCGGCGGAACGGAGTGAAAAGGCAGTAGTCAGTAGTCAGTTGGGAGAGTCTTGAGACATTAGAGCAGGCTGCGCCCTTTGGGGCGGTATGGGGAGTGTAGACGTGGATTATCTTGAATTTGCTAAGGACGTGGTTGCGCGGGCGGTTGAGCGGGGTGTGGAGGCGGAAGCCTATATCAGTGTGGGACAGAATACGTCGGTCAATGTGGACCGGGGCGAGGTGGAGAAGCTTTCGCAGGCGGGCTCGAAGGGGCTGGGCGTGCGGGTGCTCCGGGACGGGAAGATGGGCTATGCCTATACGTCCGATTTCGGGGCGGGGAGCGTCGGGAAGACGATCGAGGCGGCGGTCAATCTGGCTGACGTGGCGGACGGCGATGAATTCAGATCGCTGCCGGCGCCGCAGCCGCTGCTGGAGGAGGACCTGGATATCTACGACGAGGCGGTCGTGGCGTTGCCGATCGGACGCAAGGTGGAGATGGCCAGGCGGATCGAGAAGGCGGCTTTGCGCTATGATGAGCGCGTCGTGCTGACGAACCGCTGCACGCTGATAAGCCAGCACGGGACGGTGGCGATCGCCAACTCGAAGGGCGTCGCGGGCAGTTACGACAAGAGCTTTATCGGCGGCTTCGTGATGGCGATGGCGGCGGACGAGAATGACAGGTCGGTGGCGTTTGGGTTCGACTTTGGCTCGCGGCTGGCGGACTTCAAGCCGACGGCGATCGGGAAGGATGCGGCGCGGAAGGCGGTGGGGATGCTGGGGGGCAAGCCGGTGCCGACGCAGCGGGCGTCGGTTGTGTATTCGCCTATGGCGGCGACGAGCGTGCTGGGTGCGCTGTCGCGGGCGCTGGGCGCGGACGCGATGCAGCGCAACCGGTCGTTTCTGGAGGGTAAGATCGGCGAAACGGTGGCGGCGGATCTGGTCACTGTGCTGGACAACGGGCGGCTGCCGGGCGGGATCGCGACGCGGCCATTTGACGATGAGGGGGTGCCGACGGGGGCGACGCGGCTGATCGACGAGGGCGTTTTGCAGACGGCACTGCATGATCATTACACGGCCACGCGCGATGGGACGGCCAGCTCGACGGGGAACGCCAACCGGCGCGGGCACGCGTCTATGCCGACGCTGGACGCGAGCAACTTCTATTTCCAACCGGGGCAGGAGACGCCGGAAGAGGTGATCGGCGGGGTGGAGCAGGGGCTGTATGTGGAGAGCGTGATGAATACGGCCAGCATCAACCCAATCAGCGGCGACTATTCGATCTCGGCGAAGGGGTATTGGATCGAGAACGGCGAGTTGAGCCATCCTGTGAACGAGGTGACGATTGCGTTGCCGATGCAGGAGTTGCTGCACAATGTCAAGTCGGTCGGGAACGATCTGACGTTTGTGCCGATGATGGGGGCGTTGGGGTCGCCGACGATACGGGTGGACGGGGTGATGATTGGGGGAAGCGGGTAACTGCAGGGGTTAGGGACCAGGGGCTAGGGATTAGTGCAGTAACTATCCACTTAGCGTTGTCAGCTAGGAATCAGGGTCGTCCGGCATTGGCTTGGTTCTCCAAAATTTATGGGGGCGTACCACGATCTGAGCGGGGCGCAGGGCGATGTTTTCAAGTGCGCGTCCTTCGGGATCGCTGAATTCAACTTCAAACGCAAAGCCTCTTGCGAGAATCTCAACCACTGTGCCGATTTGCCCGCGGCTGAGGTTGAGTTCGGGTATATCGTGTGTGAGAGCGACCGTGTCGAGTAGTTTGATGTTCACGAACTCTCGCCTCCTGCATTTCAATGGGGTTCTGCATAAGGCACCATATACCACCGATAGGGCCATTACAAATTCTGGCAGCCGGTAGCACAATCGCATCTGAATTCGAACACCAGAATAAGCCACAGAGGGCGCCCACAAGGGGCGCCCCTACATTATTCAGGCATCATCACGAGGTCTTACCCTACTTGAATGCAAATTCCCTGGGCAGCCGGTTTCCGGTTGGACAAGCCCGGAGATTTGAAGTTCAATAAGGGCCTTCCCGCCTGTCCACTGGAGTTCTTTCTTTGTCCCGCTCGCACGACCCCTATGCCGCATTCCGCATACGCGATTACCGGCTGTACGTTATTGGCTGGGTGGTGGCGCGGATGGGGACTTATATTCAGAGCATTGCGATCGCGTGGGAGATCTACCAGCGGACGGGAGAGGCGCTCTCGTTGGGGCTGGTGGGGCTGGCGCAGGCGCTGCCGCTGATGCTGCTGGCGCTGCCGGCGGGGTTGCTGGCGGACCGGTATGAGCGGCGGCGGCTGTCGATCTTCAGTCTGCTGGGGATGACGGCGACGTCGCTGGCGCTGGCGGCGTTCTCGATCAGGGAAGGGTCGGTGCTGTGGATGTATGCGCTGCTGTTCCTAGATGCCTGCATGATGACGGTGGGAAGGCCGGCGCGGACGGCGCTGCTGCCGCAGCTGGTGCCGGCGGAGGTGTTTCCGAACGCGGTGACGTGGAATATGAGCCTGATGCATATCGCGTCGGTTGTGGGTCCGGCGCTGGGCGGCATCGTGGTTGCCGTCAGTGTGCAGAGTGCGTATTTTGTGGCTGCAGCGGGTTCGATGTGGCTGGCTTTTGTCCTTACCCGCATCCAGTTCCGGCCGGTGGAGGAGAAGCCGGAGCCGGCCAACTGGCAGACGCTGCTGGGTGGGATCCGGTTTGTGTGGGACAAACGGATACTGTTCACGATCATGGCGCTGGACCTGTTTGCGGTGCTGCTGGGCGGGGCGGTGTATCTGCTGCCGATCTTTGCCGAGGATATTCTGAATGTGGGCGCGACGGGGTTCGGCTATCTGCGGGCGGCGCCGGCGGTGGGGGCATTTTTGATGGCGGTGGCGATGATCTATCTGCCGCCGATGAAGCGGGCCGGGCATGCGCTGCTGCTGGCGGTGGCGGGATTTGGGGTGGCGACGATCGTTTTCGGCTTTTCGCAGAATTTCGCGCTTTCGTGGGCTATGCTGTTTCTGACGGGGGCGCTGGACAATATCAGCATGGTAGTGCGGCAGACGCTGACGCAGCTGCTGACGCCGGACCGGATGCGGGGGCGGGTGTCGGCGGTGAGCGGGATCTTCATCGGGGCGTCGAATGAGCTGGGCGGTTTTGAGTCGGGGCTGGTGGCGCAGTGGTTCGGGCCGGTGATTTCGGTGGTGAGTGGGGGGATTGGGACGATTCTGGTGGTGGCGGGGGCGGCGGCGCTGTCGCCGCAGTTGCTGCGGTTGGGTGCGTTGCATGAGGCGCGGGCGGAGGAGGAGGGGGCGTGAGGGGCTGTGGCTCCCTGGAAAATCGCCCTGTTGGTCTGCCCAGCGCGATAGCAGAGACGATTGGAAGCAAAAATCCGCTTCATAGAAATCTTTCCCCATTTGGTTTAGCGCAGACATCAGAATCCACTTCTGTAGAATTGCCCTCTTGACAGAATTCTGCAATTCGTGTACTATGTAGTACACATGACATTCGGCAAATTTGTTCGTTCCGTTCGCGATAAGAGATTCAAGGAAGACCGGTCCTTCTCGGTGCGGCAGGTTGCTCAGCGCATTGGGGTTGAGCCGTCTTACTTGAGCAAGATCGAGCGAGACCAGGTCGCGCCGCCTTCGGAGGCGACCATCCGCCGCCTGGCGGGGGAGTTGGGGGAGGATGCGGACCTTTTGCTGGCGATGGCGGGCAAAGTTTCGAGCGACCTGCGGAATATCATCCTGCAGCGGCCGCAGCTTTTTGCGGAACTTTTGCGGCAACTGCGGGATGCGCCGGATCACGCGATTGAGAGTGTGGCGCGGGAGATACGGGACGGAGATTGGTGAGGGCCGGTGTCGCATTGGGAAAGGACCCGAGAGGAACCAGAGATGATTGAACTGAAAAGAGACGAGTTGATTTTTCGATTTCCGGAGGTACATAGGGATGCCGAGTGCCGGATCTCGTTCCAACGCACGTTGCGCATTCCGGATGACAACCGGGCCTATTCGCTGCCGCCGGGGCTGGGAAGGTTTCCGCTCAGTCTCGTGGACGATTATGCGGAGAGGGTGCCGGTGGGTTGGAACGCGCACGGAGGCGTCTTTCTGCCGATGTACCAGGCGGAGGCGATGTGGCTCAATTTCAGCGGTTCGTATCCGATGGCGGTGAAGGTGGCTGCGGGCAAGATCAATGCGGTGACGGGTGAGGGCTGGGAGAACGAGCTTTCCGAACAGCCGCAGGACTATGTGGTCATTCCCGATCAGCCCTGGCTGGACGGTTTCAGCGTCATGAAGGGGATGATCCGGCAGTTTGTGGCGATGCCTCTTGGCGAGGGATATACGGCGGAGGAGCAGTTGACAGGGGAGGCGGAGCACGGTGGGCTGCAGATTGTGGTCTATCCCATTAAGCCGTCATATTACGAAAGGGAGGAAGAGGAGTTCATGCCCATGTCCTATGCTCCGCTACGCGCCTTTTCCGGGCCCGCTGAGGAGATGGGTCTGGCTCCGGGCGGGCTTATGCGGCAGGAGATTTACGAGGACGATTATGGCTTGGAAGCGTGGGAGACGTCGGTTCGCTCGCGTTGTTACGTGCATATTGTGAACAGCGTGCAGTTCTATAGTGTGACGGGCGCTCATCCGCCGAGCATGCCGCCGACGGCTATGGAGTATACGAAGGCGGGTCTGCCGTGGTTTGAGTATTATGGGGGTGACTTGAAGGCGTTGGAGGGCGCGGAGAAGCTGGCGGGGCTGGACAGTGTGGCGGTGAAGAAGCTGAAGAAGGGTGAGGGTGTGCTGGCGGATAATGAGGCTGTGGTGCCGAAGGTGGTGAAGAGGCTGGGGAAGGGGAAGGTGAGGGAGGGGGAGTTCTAGGGTTTCTGAACGTTGAGGACACTCGAAAAGCACCATGCCCCGTTGCCCTCGCCAGTTTGACTCTGCGAAAATGGGCACCGAGGCTGGAGCAATTCTTTTGTACAAAAATGATGTGGAGGCGGACTACAAGAGCCCGACTGGTGGATCAGGAGTCTTGTCGAACGTCCGATGTGCCTCTGTCCAAAGACTTTCCTGGAAGTGCGTCGACCTTTCGGACATTCATCACGACGACTGTGTTCTTCATCATCGCAGACAAGTTGTCTGTGGCGGCAGTGCCTTGCGAAATCGCTGGAGCCATGCCCGTTGGTGATGGCATTTGATTCTTTGTGGTTCGGCTGCTATGCGTCTTCGGCTTCATGGAACCTCCACCCTTCAAACTGGCGTTGATCACCTATTGCGTCGCCTATAAAGCCCGGCTGAACCTCAACCCTTTGACGGACTACCTCTCCTTCGCTGACATATAGGTGAGAGCCCCCTGACACGCTTTCAATCAGAGCACGCCGAAAAGTGTAACTGGCACGGTCCTGGCTCCCCAAAAAAGAGTTCACGTCAAAAGGAGTAGTAAGTTCCAAATCTTCGGCAATATTATCATACAACTCCTTTATGAGGTAGTAGAATTCCCATGAAGGCGTTTCAATAGGAAGCCCGAGGAGTTCCCGAGCCTCGCGCCGATAGACTGTATAGTCGTGGCTCCCTGATTCACTGCAAAGAAAGTCCAGAATCTTTTCTATGTCTTCCTGCCTGTCCATATGATTGGACAGGAGACGCCGTCCGAGCATACGGATTTGTGAGCGAATTCGATAGGTATGTCCCAGGACGAGAGGATGAACTTCCTGCGTGAGACTTTCAAATATCTGAGCGATCGGCTCATGACCCAGCGCCTCGCGCGCCTGCTCGAGGAAGGCAGTTACATCTTCCACGCTTACAGGTACCCTTGCTGCCGGTTCACCTCCGGGCAGTTGAGGATTCAGCGGAGTAGTCACACTAGGGTCAATAGGGCCCAACGTGGCCTGTTTGGTCATTACCAAGTTATCGGCTCCAAGGCAGAGTAGCGTCCCTGCACTATGGCACTTCGCCGGAATAATGATTTCAAGTTCATCACAGAATGTGCGGAGAAGATTGGCGAGACTCCAAGCAGAAAGCGTTTCACCGCCTCTTGTATAGAGTATGAGGGAAATCTTGTCGACAACTTTGATAGTGTCGAGATGGTGAACGAATAAGTCGAGTACCTCAGAGGCCATCTTGGTTTCAAGACCGCGCCGATCTCCTGTGAAGTATACAAGCACTTTCGAGTTGCGCGCCTGCTCAATGTCCTCATAAAGGGCGATTCTCTCCGCGTCCATAGAAAGCTCCAATTTGGGGGATAAAGGGAACGTTTCGAATGTCTTGCAAAAGCATGGGCAGCTTCCCTAGACCAAGCACCTAGGAAGCTGCTCAGAATTCTCCTTAGCGTACTAAGTTGGAAGGTGGGTAAGAGCGACAGAACTTGAGAAAGGTAATGCCGTTCCATCCTATCAGGAAGGCGGAACTCCGCCAAATTCACGCGTACAAAACGACCTGCTCGTCTTCGACTTCTACGCGGTAGGTGCGGACGCGGAGGTTGGGGTCGTAGAGGGCCTGGCCGGTTTTGATGTCGAATTCCCATTGGTGCCAGGGGCATTTGAGGATTTCGC
>JAPPKT010000223.1 GCA_028819675.1 Caldilineaceae bacterium
GCATGAACGGGGCATAGAAGTTGTTGTCCGAAATCCAGGCGGCGCCCTCCAACGGCACATTGTGGAGGCGATTGCTGATGATAACCGGGCGCGGCGTAAAGCCGATGGTGCCGATCATCGGGATTTCGCTGGTGAAGTAGTCATAGTACTCGGCGCCAAGCCTGTTGAAGTCATCGGTGCCGACGGCGGTCAGTTTGTACTGCTCGAAGATCTCTCTCTGCCGCTTGATCTCCTCCGGCGGTTCCACGCCCTCCTCGCCATTGGTCCGGAACCAGTCCTTCCACGTGCCGGTCCAGAAGGAGGTCTGGTCAACAGCGTAGTTGCTGCCCAGGGAGCGGCCGAACAGGGCGTTTCTGTCGAGATGCCAGGTCGGAATCTGCAGGTCATTGGTGGCCAGTCGTTGCGAGAAGAGACCGCCCTGCTCACCCAGATTTTCGACGATGGCCTCCAGCCCGACCTCGGCCCAGTCGTCCCGGACCAGTTCGGCCATGGCAATCTTGGGGCCTTCGGATACACCGACGTGGATGAGCATGCTCAGGCGGCCTTCGCCGTCAGGCCGCAGCCGGTATCCGGCGCTGTCGCGCTCGGTCAGGCCGATGGAGTCGAGAAGCGCGTTGGCGCGTTCCGGGTCATACTCGGCGTGGGTCGTGGCCCATTCCTCTTGGAAGAAACTCAAGCCCGGATTGACGGTGGCCGGGAAGGGTCTGCCCAGACCGAAGAAGAGGGTGTCGTTCATGCTCTCGCGGTCGATGCTGACCGACAAGGCGATGCGGAAGTCCTTGTTGTTGAACAGCTCCCGCAGAACGGGATCTTTGACAGTGCGATTGGGCATCAGACCCAGCTCGGCGGAGAAGAGGTTCTGGGCGAATTCGACGCGATAGTTCCCCTGTTCGGCGCCCTGCTGGAAGACCGACATATCCTTCATATCGATATAGTAGGTCTCGAAGTCGAACTCGCCGGCGCTGGCCTTGAGGGTCTGTACCTCCTTGTCACCGGTGATCACGGCCTCGATGCGATCGATATAGGGCAACTGGTTGCCGGCGGTGTCGACCTGGTGGAAGTAGGGATTGCGGACAACGACGGCGCGGTCGCTGGTGAGGGTTTCGTTCTTCCAGGCCCAGAGGGTAGGACCGTCGATGCGGAAGTTATTCGGAGGTCTGTTGTGGAAGTTGAAGGCCTGCATCCAGGTCTCAAATCCCTCTTCCTCAGCCAGCTTTTGGGCATCGGGGTTGTAGTCGATGTGCCATTGCTTCAGCCAGTGCTTGGGCATGATGACGTTGTTGTCGGTGGCCACGCCCGTGCGACCCAGGTAGTTCATGATGATCGGGTAGGGCACGCTGAAGCTGATTTCAACCACCGTGTCACTGATTTTGGTGAAGACTGCCGGTTCACCTCCGGCGCGCCAGATCGACCGCGGCCCGGCCGGGGAGAGGTCTTCATTCATTGCGACATCTTCCCAGGCGAACATGATGTCGTCGGTCGTGAACGGCTCGCCATCCGACCACTTATGGCCCTCACGCAGTTCGATGGTCAGGGTTTTGTAGTCATCGGAGAAGTAGTAGTCTTTGGCGATGTCCATGAAGACCTGGGTGTTGGAGAAGTCATACCTGAAGAGCCCATTCATGCGCAGGGTGGCGAAGCTCCACAGATTGATTGGGTTGACCTCTCCGAAGCGCAGGGTGCCCCCGTAGGTGCCGATCCGGTCCTCGGGTTCAATCACCTGCGGCTCTGCCGGGAGCCGCTCATCGACGGGCGGCAGCTCGCCGTTGGCGACCATTTCGGCCAGCATGGGGGCTTCGTTATAGGCGGAAGATGACTCGGCCTCCGTGCTCTCGGCCTCGGCTGCCGTTTCCGGTTCGGCCGCCTCGACGGGTGCTTCTTCCGCTGCCGGCTCTGCACCGCCGCAGGCGGCGAACATGGGAAGCAGCAGGACGAAGATGGCGGCAAGTGCCCAAATACGCAGTTGTGGTTTCACTTTTACTCTCCTTTGGGGTTGTAAACACGGAACCAGACCTGCCCGAAGTTAAAGCATCTGCTATGGTAGTTATTTC
>JAPPKT010000593.1 GCA_028819675.1 Caldilineaceae bacterium
CCCCCCCCAGGGGGGTTGTTATACCGGCGGGGGGGGGCCACTGGGGTTTCTGGCCCGGCCGGCGTACCAAACCACCGTTACAATGGCCCGCCTGCTGGTGGCGACAAGATGTGTATGACCTGTGCACATGTGCATGCGTGCACATGTTGACACGTGAAGAGTCCCGCCTTTGTGAACGCGGGCGGCCTCCCCAGTCAAATCACATGGCAATCTGTACCATCTTCCCGGTTTGTGCCGACCCGCTGCGGGTGGGGTGCACGGGGGTTGGTGAGTTCGCAAAGCGGCGGGGGAATCCCCCCACCGGCGCGGCGGCGGGCTGCGCCCTTGCCTCGCCTACTCCCCCTCAAGGGGGGAGTGATTCCTGCGGGTGGGGTGTGCGGGGGTTGGTGAGTGGGTTGACGACGCGAACGCCAAAGACGCCCGACGGCGCATGTATTGGAGCGAGGGCATCCTGCCCTCGAATATCCTCCCGCCGGAGGCGGGGGACCTTAACTGCGGGTGGGGTGCACGAGGGTTGGGGAATCCGTAAAGCGGCGGGAGACCTTCCGGCCGGCAAGGCGCGAACGCCCCCGAAACACGCAAATGGAACGCTTTTGCGCCACTCCAGCGGGACTCGGGCGCCCGAACGGAGGGAGACAATGGTCCCTGGTGAGGGGCTTGCCCAGCGGTTCGCCAGACTTCCTCAAATCGGAAAGCATTTCGGCGAATCTATCCTCCACATTGAAAAAAAGGGGTGCCAATGGCTGGGAGTGTTGAAACGCACGCGGATACAGCCGCTGCTAATCGTCCTGGCCGACCAGCCGTCGCCCTCTGAGTACGTGTAGTGGATGTACCAACTGCCGAGCGGCGTGCGCACGTCGACCAAATGAGCGACACGAATGATCGGGTAATCGTGGTTATTGGTCACGTCCATAACGTAATCGATGCGGCTGAAAGTCGACGACACGTCGGCGCCGAACCTGACGTACGTCAAGGCCACCACCCCCATGACCGCGGCGGCAGCGGCCTTGAGGAAGCCGCAGCGCCGCTTGGGTCTTGTTTCGGCCATAACGTGTTGTTCCTGTTGCGAAACCCCGCGTCAAACAGGGGTCAGTTGCGGTGTTTGGGAGAGCTGCGAAGCGTTATCCCCAAAAGATCTGAAGGACAGGTGGCAGGGAGGGTTGGTGGCGTCTCGCCCTCGATGATCCTCCGGCCCCTGTCGGGAGACCCCTGTGATACAATGGCGTCCCATCAATAACGCCGGAGGGCTCATGCTGACCTGGCTCAAGGACAACGGACCCGTCATCGGCGCCGTGGCCGGCGCCCTCCTGGCTCTCGCCGCCATCCTGCAACTGCTCGTCGCAGGGCCGATAAACCGGGGCTTCGACGACCTCAGATCGGAGATGAGCAGCCGCTTCGAGGCCGCGGACCAGCGCTTCAGCGACCTCAGGTCGGACATGAACCAGCGCTTCAACGACCTCAGGTTGGAGATGAACCAGCGGCTGGACTCTGTGGACCAGCGGCTGGACGCTGTGGAACAGCGCCTCGGCCGACTGGAAACCGACGTTTCGGCACTCCGCATGCTCAGCGATCGGGTGTCTCGCAACGAGGGACAGATCGACCTCCTCCGCGAGCAGCTCCAGACCGTTGACGCGCCCACTCCCTGAATCGGCACACACCGCCTTATCCATGCCAGGGGCCCGAAGGAATGGCCGTGTTCAGTTTCACGGATTTCCCGGAGGGTTTACCAGGAAATTTGCGTGATCCTTTGCACCTGCCCCCCCTGCGGGGTTCGTTCCGCATTCATGTGGCTTTCTACGCTGCTTTTATTGCCGCAACGCGTCTCGCCAGCGCCTTTTTGCCTGACCGGCTCAGGTCGTCGCGAGCGACCTTCGCATAGGCTGTAAGCAGGTAGATGGCTGCCGGGCCGGCGTGATAGAAGTATATGGTCCGAATGCCGCCGTGATTGCCCCGAGTAGCACCGCTTGCGCTGAATCCAGGCTGGCGAGGCGGCGCCCTCCTCACGCCATGCCGCCCACGATCTCCACGTAGTCCCGCACCCGCTGCGCG
>JAPPKT010000643.1 GCA_028819675.1 Caldilineaceae bacterium
TCACGACAATGGCGCGAAACGGAACCGAGTTCGGAATACGCGTGAGCGGGCTGGGAGGGCGCTGGTTCACGTCGCCCTGTCCGCAGCCTGTCGGTCTCTATTTCCCGGGCTTCAGTGCGGAGGACGGCAACCCTGATATCGGGGATAGCACGATCACGGAGACGGCGGGGCTGGGCGCTTTTGCGATGGCGGCGGCACCGGCGATTGTGACGTTTGTGAGCGGAACGCCGCAGGACGCGCTCAACGCAACGTTGGAGATGTACGAAATCACGGCAGCGGAGCACAGTTCCTTTACGATCCCGCAGCTCGACTTCCGGGGCACACCGGTGGGTATCGACCTGCGCGCTGTTGTCGAGACCGGCATCACGCCGAGGGTCAACACGGGCATTGCTCACAGGGAGGCCGGTGTCGGCCAGATCGGCGCCGGCCTGGTTCGCCCGCCGCTGGAGCTATTCACCGAGGCACTTGTTGCTTTTGCAGAGGAATACGGATTCTAACAGCAGAAACTGACTGGATAGCCGACCACAATTGAATTCAGGAGAACAGGGCAATGATCCCTTATGATCTTTCACAGCCTCTCAACGCAGACTGCTCATTCTGGCCTTTCTATCCTCCTTTTGAGGTAAAGTACTTCAAGCGCAAGTCCGAGCACGGTGTCAATGCACAGTACATTCAGTCATCGAATCACATGGGCACCCATTTGGATGCGCCGCGCCATTTTGTTACGAACGGCAAGACGATCGATCAGATTCCTCTGGACTGGCTTTACGGCGACGGCGTCATCGTCGACTTGAGCGATATGCTGGACGAGCTGGATATATTCCGGCCGGAGGATATCGAAGAGCGGGTTGAGGTGCGAAAGGGAGATATTCTTTTCATCAATACTGGCTGGCATCGGTACTCCTTCCTGTCAGAGGAGGGAGACGAGGAGAAGTACATTCTGCGCCATCCGGGCCCCCATCACAGCATCTGTCAGTGGCTGCTGGACAAGGAGATTCGCATCTGGGGCGTGGACATGATTTCGACAGATCATCCGATGAATTTGCCGATTGGGCGTTTCCTGGGCAGGGGCGGCCTGGACCAGTGGGAGCGCGTTCGCAAGCAGTGCGAAGAGAAATTCGGCGGTTCCGATGCCGTTGACGAGTTGTTTCCAGATGAAGCCTACCAGCTTACACACAACGCGCTTTTCCCTCACGATTGCATGCACGTGGAAAATATGGGCGGCCAGATCGGCGCGCCGGAGTTGCAGAACAGGCGGTTGACGGTGGGCGTGTTCCCGTGGTTATTCAAGGGCGGAGAGGCGGCTTTCTGCCGGGCAGTGGCGTTCGTGGAAGAATAGAGCGCAGTGATTTTCGTAAGGCTAACGCCATCTGACAATGGCATATGCAGCCGGAGTAGAGGGCGGGCAGGATGAAACCCGCGGCCTTTGACTATTTCGCGCCCGGTAGCGTGGACGAAGCGCTGGGCCTGCTGGCAGACTACGGAGATGATGCCAAGCCATTGGCCGGCGGGCAGAGCCTTGTGCCGACGATGAACTTTCGCCTAGCCCAACCGGCTGTACTGGTCGATCTCAACGGCATCGAGGAACTGTTCTTCATTCGAGAGGACGAGGGCGGGCTGCGCTGCGGCGCGATGACTCGCCAGCGTTCGGTGGAGCGCAGTGCCCTGGTGCAGCGAATTTCGCCTCTGCTCCACGAGGCCATGCCGTATATCGCTCATTCCCAGATTCGCAATCGCGGCACAATCGGTGGCAGCCTGGCCCACGCCGACCCGGCCGCAGAGCTGCCCGTCCTGGCAGTTGCCCTGGACGCACGCATGTATGTGCGCAGCGTTACAGACGCGCGCTGGGTCTCAGCGCGAGACTTTTACGTGGGACTGTTCGCGACGGCGATGCTGCCGGAGGAGATGCTGGTCGAAGTGACCTTCCCCAGTCTACGGCCTGGCAGCGGTTGGGCTTTTGAGGAGGTTGCCCGCCAGCATGGCAACTACGCGATGTGCGGGGCAGCGGCGGTGGTCGGGCTGGACGGCAGAGGAGTGGTAGAA
>JAPPKT010000521.1 GCA_028819675.1 Caldilineaceae bacterium
ATACGCACCCGGACAGTCTGGCTTTCGTGCTGATGATGATCAACCTGGGCGACTGCATGAAGTGTCATAGCAACTACTATAAGTTTCTGCGCGGCTGCGCCTTCTGCTCGCTGCAGACGATCCGCACCTTCAAGGGGACCGACGCGGACCTGCTGCGGCTCTACAGCAATGCGCAGGACGAGATCGACCGCCAGCTAAGCGGCTTGGGGACGCTGACACTGGCCGCCGCGTGAACAGGGAGCTGTACGCCTCAAGGCAGCGCTTCGCAATCGCAGATAGACCAGCGCCTTCTGTGCGCTGGTTTTTTCTTTCCAGACAGGGATGTTTACGGGTCTTGCCTGGCACTGTGGCACCGCGAGCGGGACGCGCTGCAGAGGTCGAAAACGGGGTAGAACGTTGATGAGTTCGCTCAGTGCGCGCTCACGGGGAGAAGGTGCCCTGCGAATCGCGATTATCGGCGGCGGGGTTGCGGGTCTTACCGCGGCCTACGAGCTGGCAGGCGCGGGCGGTGCGCAGGTGCACGTCTTTGAAAACGGGCCGGAGCTGGGTGGGCTGGCGTCGGGATTCAAGGGGCGGGAGAGCTGGGACTGGCCGCTGGAGAAGTTCTATCATCATCTGTTCACCAACGATGACGCGATCATCCGGCTGACGGAGCAGATCGGCGCAAGGGATCTGTTGGAGATACACCGCCCCTCGACGGTCATGCACTACCGGGGCGAAAACTATCCGCTTGACAGCCCTGCTCACCTCTTGCGGTTTCCGCATCTGTCGCTGCCGCAGAAGCTGCGCATGGGGCTGGTACTGGCCTATCTGAAGTATCATCCGCGGCCGCCGTGGCGCGCGTTTGACGGCTTGTTGGCAGATGAATGGCTGGCGCGGCGCATGGGGGAGACATCGTACGGCAAGCTGTGGCGACCGATGCTGGAGGGTAAGTTCGGACCGCATTTTCGGGATGTCAATCTGGCATGGTTCTGGGCTAGGGTCTACAAACGGACACCGCGTCTGGGTTACTACCAGGGGGGCTTTCAGGCTTTCGTGGACAGGCTGGGCGCGGCCGCGCGCGAGCGGGGCGTAACGATCGAGACGAATGAGCCGGTACGGGCGGTGACACCGTTGCCGGAGGGCGGCTTCCGAATCGAGAGCGGGGAGAAGGGCGAAGATGGAGGCAACCCGCCGGCTTCTCGCAGCTTTGACGCCGTGCTTTCGACGGTCAGCCCAGGGTTGATGCAGCGGCTCGCGCCTGAGCTGCCGGACAGCTATCTGTCGCAGCTGGGCTCGCTGCGTCATATGGGGGCGGTGGTGATGACGGTGGCGCTCGACCGGCCCCTGCTCAAGGATACCTATTGGGTGAACGTGCCGAAGGCGGAAGGGCTGCCGTTCCTGGTGCTGGTGGAGCACACGAACATGATCGCCCCAGGCCATTACGGCGGCGATCATCTGCTCTACCTGGGTGACTACCTGGAGCCGTCGCACCGCTATTTCTCGATGTCGCAGGCGGAGCTGCTGGCGGAGTTTCTGCCGGCGCTGCCGCGCTTCAACCGCGAGTTCCGGCCCGAGTGGCTGACGGGCGCGTGGCTGCACCGCGCTACGTATGCGCAGCCGGTGCCGGTGCGGGGCTACGCGGCGATGATCCCGGAGCTGCGCACGCCGCTGCGGGGGCTCTACTTCGCGTCGATGAGCCAGGTATACCCGTGGGACCGGGGCACGAATTACGCGGTGGAGATCGGACAGCGGGCGGCGCAGATGATTGTGGAGGACAGTGGTCAGTGAACTGCAGGGGTTACGGGAGTTGATGCGGCACCGGTGAATGTGGATGCGTAGCGCGATGGTCCTTTTTTGACAGGCAAATAGGGGCAGAGTAAGGTAGCGGCAGGCATTCAACATTCCGGCGGCATGCCGGGATTCGAGGGATAGGAAACTACTATGGCCAGTGGAAATAACGACAGTGGCGACGCGGCGGGCGGGGTCCCTTCGGACCCGCGGATTGAGGCGAAGCTGGGGATAAAGATCAAGAATATCGT
>JAPPKT010000259.1 GCA_028819675.1 Caldilineaceae bacterium
TCCGGCGGATGCGTCAGCCGCACGTTCATGCCGAAGCGGGTCATCTGCAGGACCAGGCTCTGTGGCACCGAGATCGGCTTCTGGTAGCTGCTCGCATAGGCCCAGCTGACGTTGATCGTCTTGCCCCTGGGATCGCCGACCTTCTCCACAATCGTCATCAGATCGGCCAGGATCTGGAACGGATGGTAGATGTCGCACTGCATGTTCAACACCGGCGCCCGGCTGGCGTCCGCCACGCTGTTGATGTAGTCGTTGCCGATCTCCCAGTCGCACTGGCGGATGGCGATGCCGTCATAGTAGCGCCCGAAGATTTCACCTATCTCCTTGCCGGTGTCGCCATGACTGATCTGTGTCGTTTCGTGGTCGATGAACGCCGCATGCCCTCCCAGCTGGGCCATACCGGCCTCGAAGCTGGAGCGGGTGCGCGTGCTGGTGAAGAAGAAGAGCATGGCCAGCGCTTTGTCGCGTAAGAGCGGATGACCGATCCCCAGCGCACGCTCCCGTTTGAGCGTGAGAGCAACGTCCAGGACCGTCTCGATCTCCTCCTTCGAGAAGTCCATATCACTGATAAAATCGCGACCGCGCAAATCGGTTTGCATTCGAGCCTACTCCTGATTATATGTTAGGGATCTCATACCCGGCTTTCAGTAACTGCAACTCCACTCGTTCACACTGCCCGCGTTCCGTCAATCACGCGCGACAGCACGCATAACCAAAAAATTAACAACTAAAAACTAATCCTCGTTCCCGTCTCCCCCGCCAGCGCTCGTCCCAGATTCTGCGGATTGGTGATAAGGCAGTGGGCGTGGGGATTGCTGCTCTTTTCCAGAAATTCGATACAGGCGTCGATCTTGGGTTGCATACTGCCGGCGGCAAAGTGCCCCTCCTCCCGGTACCGCTTGGCCTCGGCCACGGTGAGCCGGTCCAGATCGACCTGTTCGGGCATGCCAAAGTTCAGGGCCACCTTTTCCACGCCGGTGCTGATCAGAAACAGGTCGGCCCCCAAGTCCACCGCCAGCAAACTGCTGGCAATGTCCTTGTCGATCACCGCGGAGACGCCCCGCAGCGTGCCGTCGGCGTCGCGCACCACCGGTATGCCGCCTCCCCCGCAGGCCACCACCACCCAGCCCATATCCACCGCCTGGCGGACCGCCTCGATCTCGACGATTTCCACCGGCCTCGGGCTGGAAACAACCCGCCGCCAGCCGCGCCCGGCATCCTCGACAACGTGCCAGCCCCTGCTCTCAAAGGAGCGCGCCGTCTCTTCATCCAGAAAACTGCCGATCGGCTTCGATGGACTGTCGAAGGCCGGGTCGTTCTCGTCCACGCGCGTCTGCGTGATAATGGTTGTAGTCTCACGCCGGATCTGCCGCTCGCGGAAGTCGTTGTTGAGCGCCTGCTGCAGCATGAAGCCGATGCTGCCCTGCGTGTCCGCGACGACCAGGGTGAGGGGAATCGTGTGGACTTCACCGAGGGCCAACTCATTGCGCCGCAGGATGAACCCTACCTGCGGCCCGTTACCGTGCGTGACGACAACGCCCTGCCAGCCGCTCTCCAGCATCCCGGCAATCTGCCCGGTCGTCTCATGCACCGCGTCCCACTGGTGGACGATCTCCGGCCGGCTGCTGTCGGCAATCAGGGAGTTGCCGCCAATCGCGACGACGGCCAGATTGGTTGCGCGGGAAGAACCGTTGTCATCGGCGCCGGTATGGGAGCTTTGATCTGTCATTGCCGGTTTCGGTCCGCGAAAACAAATCCGCTGTCGATCAGCGGATGCGGTCCCATGATTATAAGAATCGACACCAGAAAAGTCAATGCAGCTTCTGCGCGGGTGCATCCCAAAATGGGGGCGAACTTTCCCGTGCCTCCGGTCGCAGCGGAGCCGCACCCATCTCGCGATCAACTCTGAGTCAGAGGAAACGGCAGTTCTCTCTCCTCACTCCTCTTCCCTCTCTCCTCGCTCTTTTGGGCGGTCGGGCCTAGTCGGCCCTCCCTTGTGCGGGGGCTCCGCCCC
>JAPPKT010000602.1 GCA_028819675.1 Caldilineaceae bacterium
TGTGCGTCGCGAACCGCAGCCCGTGCTCCAGCGCCAGCTGTCCCACCTTCCACACCTCGCTGATCCCGCCGCAGCGGCACGCGTCCGGCTGCACGATGTCGACCGCCCCCGCCCGGATCAACTCCCGGAAACCTTGCAACCCGAACTCATTCTCGCCCGCAGCCAGCGGCACACCCACCGTCCCGCGCAATGCAACGAAATCGTCGATGTTCTCCGGCGCAAAAGGCTCCTCGTACCAAAACACGCCCTGGTCGGCCAGAAAATCCCCCATCCGCCGCGCCAGATCCAGGTGATAACGCATCGACGCGTCAACGATGACGTCATTTTCCGCGCCAACCGCCCCCCGCACCGCCTCCACCGCGGCCCTGTCGTACTCCTCGCTCCGTGCCAGCCGCATCTTCACCCGCCGAAATCCAGCCTCAATGTATCCTGCTGCCTCCTCGGCAAGGGCCTTGACGTCTTCCTTCCACAGCAACCCGCTCGCGTACGCAGGGCAGCGATCGTTCTCCCCGCCCAACAGCGCCCAAACCGGCCTTCCCTCGGCCTGCCCCCGCAGGTCCCAGAGCGCCGTATCCACACCTCCAATCGCCGAGAGCGCCGCCCCCTTCCGCCCGTACCAGCGCGTCAGCGCATACATCTTCTCCCACAATGCATCGACCTCGGTCGGGTCCTCACCCACCAGCACTGAAGCCAGCTGCTCCCGCACGACCAGATAAACGAGCGCCGGGTAGGAATACACGGAGCCGACGCCCACCGCGCCGCACTCCGTATGCACCAGAATCAGAGTCGTCAAACGCGCATCGCAGATTCCGCCCCCGTACTGAAAGCGGTGTTCATCCGGATAGCGATGCAGCAGGTTGATCGCCTCGACATGCTCAATCCGCACCGTTCGCCCCAGCCTTCTCCTGCATCCACGCCCGCAGCGGCACGTCCTCCGGCTTTGGCGAAGAGTACCCATGCCAACCCGAAGGCGCCGCCCCCAGCAGCTGCTGTCTGATCGGGTCGATCCGCCCCATCACATGGTCCACCGTCATATCGTCACGCGGACGCAGCCACCTGTAGCTGTACCCATAAAAGAGGACCTTGCGCGTCATGTCCGACGTATTCGGACTCGAAGCGTGCCAGATCCGCCGGTCAAAAAACACCGCATCACCCGGCTTTGCCCGTACCGCCATCCCTCCCTTGGGCTTCTTCTCCGCATCAACCGGCAGCTTGTTCAGCAGGTGACTACCGGGTATCACATACAGGTTCGCCCGCCCCAGCTCAGACGTGTCCGTCAGGAAAAACGCCACCTTCAGCGAGATGCGCGGCTGCGGGTCCGTCTCCAGCTCGTTGTTCAGCCGCCCGCTGTCCTTGTGCCAGTTCAGCCCCTGCTGCCCCGGCCCCGAAACCGCGTTTGGTGGCGTGATGATCGTGTGCGAATGGTAGAGCTGGATATTCCACCCCAGAATCCCCCACACCTTGGGAAACGTCGTCGGATAGTCCAGCAGCTCCAGGAAAACATCGTCCTTGCCAATGAAATCAAAAATGTTTATCCCATCTTTCGGACCCAAACCCTCCTTCGCCTTCTGGTCGGCCGTCAGACGGTCCACGACCTGCGTCGCCCGTTCCACCAGCTCCTGCGGGATCGCGTCCTCAATGACCATATAGCCATTCTCGGCAAACTCCCGCTCCTCCTCCGCCGTCACCAGGTTCTCCAGCCATGCGCTACTCATAGCACCTCTCCTCTTGCTTCAGATTGCCATTCTCTGCCTGAATCATAGACCCCCACACCAATTTGTCAAACCCGTCCCCCAAACGTCTGCATCCCATAATCGGAGCCAAAAGTCCCATTCATCCGCCTGCACCCAATCCGCAGCCAGTCCCCATTCCAACCTCCACCGCCGAAAGCACCCCCACTGACTACTGACCACTGACTACTGCAGTTGTGCGGTCGGGCCGAATAGGCCCACCCAATTTGGGGGGGGGGGGGGGGCCCCCCCCCCCCCCCCCCACAAAAAAAAAAAAA
>JAPPKT010000055.1 GCA_028819675.1 Caldilineaceae bacterium
CCTCAGTGGGAAGGTTGTCCGCGGGAATAACAGGGCTGGTCAGGCCGCTGGAACCTTTCGCCCGCAACAGATGGTACGTGGATGAGGTATACGCCTTATGGATCGTTGGCCCCCTGCTTGGACTCTCCAACTGGTTCAGCCGTGTAGTGGACCAAGGCGTCGTTGATGGTGCTGTAAATCTCGTCGGCCAGGCAAATCTGTCGTTGGGCGGCGCATTGCGCAAGGTCCACAACGGCCTGGTACCAACATACGCGTTGAGTCTTTTCTGCGGTGTCGTGGCCCTTCTATTGTGGTTTGTGATTGGAGGCTAGAAGCGGTGCGTGTTTCAGGCTCCGAGGTGACCACCATCCGTTAGCGATAACTCACTGGTATCTTTATGCTCTCGACCCTAACATTTTTGCCCGTAGTCGGCGCCATCGTCGTTCTGCTGGCACCGAGCGATAACCTCAAGAAGTGGTTGGCATTCGGCGCAACGATCGCCACGTTCGTTGTAAGCCTGTTGCTGCTGCCAGGCTGGCAAGAGATCCCGGATATGCAGTTTGTTGAGCGCTATGCCTGGATGCCGGACCTGAACATCTACTACCATTTGGGCGTGGATGGGATCAGCCTGTGGCTGGTCCTGTTGACAACACTGCTGATGCCGATCGCGGTCGCCTTCAGCAACCAGCATATCAAGCAGAATCTCGGCGGTTACCTGGCACTGATGTTGCTGATGGAGACGGCTGTGCTGGGCGTTTTTCTGGCGCTGGACTTGGTGCTGTTCTACGTATTCTGGGAGTTCAGCCTGATTCCAATGGCCTTCCTGATTGGCAAGTGGGGCAGCCAAAATCGGATATACGCTGCAATCAAGTTTTTCCTGTACACGCTGGCAGGATCGGCACTGATGCTGGTGGCAATTCTTGCCCTCTATTTCAATGCCGGCACATTTGACCTGCTCGCGTTGCAGGAAGCCGGTCTGCCTCCGGGATTGCAGCAGTTGGCGTTTCTGGCGTTTGCGCTTGCCTTTGCCATAAAGGTTCCGCTGTTTCCCTTTCACACATGGCTGCCCGACGCACACGTTGAGGCACCCACGGCCGGTTCGGTCATATTGGCCGGTGTGCTCCTGAAGCTGGGTACATACGGATTTCTGCGATTCGCTTTGCCGCTGTTCCCTGTGGCGGTCGCCGACTACGCTGCGCTCATTTCAATTTTGGCAGTCATCGGTATTCTTTACGGCGCGCTCGTTGCTCTTGCGCAGCGGGACCTGAAGTCGCTGGTAGCTTACTCCTCAGTGGCCCACATGGGTTTCGTTGTTTTAGGGATATTTGCCTTGAATGAGCAGGGCATCAGCGGGGCGGTTCTGCAGATGGTCAACCATGGTCTCAGCACTGGCGCACTGTTCCTGATGGTGGGGATGCTCTACGAGCGACGCCACACGCGGCTGCTGAAGGATTACGGCGGCCTTTGGGCCAGTGTGCCGATCTTTTCGTTTTTCTTCCTGATTGTAGCGATGAGCAGCGCGGGCCTTCCCGGACTGAACGGCTTTATCGGCGAGTTCACGATTTTGCTCGGCACATACAAGAGTTCTCCGTTATTTGCCGTCCTCGGCACCGCCGGCGTCATCCTGGCCGCCTGGTACCTGCTGCATGCGTTCAGGCAGGTGGCTCAGGGCGAATTGACGAATCCCGCCAATTTCAAGGGAAAGCTGCCCGACTTGAACTGGGCTGAGATCGGTCAGCTGCTGCCAATTGTGCTGCTTTTCTTTGTAATCGGATTGGCGCCGAATTTCTTCCTGGACAAGATCAATCCCTCTGTGGCGGCGCTGGAGGTTGTCCAGACACCCGTAGTTGGAGACGGGCGGCTGGTGGACAGCAGCTACCTGCCGTCGCTAACTGCTGACAACCATACCTGGACCTCTATCTACTAACTGCTATGGACACCGCACTTCTATTCGACAATGCCATAGTTCTACTGCCGGAGTTCGTTCTGGCCGTGGGCGTCATGGTCCTGATGTTGGTAGACATCACCCGACGCGGGCAGAATGGCTCGCAGTTTCTGGCCAGTCTGTCTGTTGTTATCCTCTTGCTGGGTATCGGCGCGTCCGTGATGATTTGGGGCAGGGCACCGGTGGAATATCTGGACGGGGCCGTATCTGACGGATTTGCGCTGAGCGTTCGTTTGGTCATCCTGATTGCCGGTGTATTGGGCGTATTACTGAGCCGCAACAACCTCCCGGCGGTTGAACGACAAGGGGGAGCCTTCTACTCCTTGTATCTGCTGGCAGTTATCGGCATGATGTTGATGGGTACGGCTACCAACTTGATCGTCCTATTCATTGCCCTTGAAATCTTTTCGCTGGCACTCTACATCCTGAGCGGCTTCTATCGGGACAATCCTCGAAGCATAGAAGCTGCCATGAAGTACTTTCTGCTGGGCGCGTTCGCCAGCACGTTTTTCGTTTACGGTTCTGCCCTGCTTTACGGCGCCGGCGGCAGCGCTCATTTCGCCCGGATTCATGAAACACTGGCAACGGGCGGCGGCAACCCCTCTCTTGTCTTGCCCGGAATCGCGCTCCTGCTGGTCGGGTTTGGCTTCAAGGTGAGCCTAGTTCCATTCCACATGTGGACGCCGGACGTGTATCAGGGCGCGCCGACCCCGGTGACGGCCTTCATGAGCGTGGGCACAAAGGCCGCGGCCTTCGCCGGATTCTTCCGGCTGATGATGACCGCCCTGCCTTCCTATCATGACCAGTGGGCCACGCCCCTTGCGATTCTTGCGGTCCTGACCATGACGGTAGGCAACCTGACTGCCTTGCGACAGAGCAGCGTGAAACGGATGCTGGCCTACTCGGGCATTGCCCACGCCGGCAATATCCTCATCGCCCTGGTGGCAGGGACAGTTGCAGCTTCGTCTGCCGCTGCCTTTTATCTGTTCGCGTACGCGTTCATGAACATCGGCGCGTTTACAGTAGTAATTGGCTTCGACAAGCAGTTTGGGAATGAAAATGACTTGGAGCAGAGCAGACTGGCGGGCGTCGCCGACAGGTTCCCGGTTCTGGCGGCGGCAATGGCCATATTTATGCTCAGTTTGAGTGGGATGCCACCGCTGGCCGGATTTTTCGGTAAATTCCTTGTCTTCAAGGCGGCCGTGGAGGCCGGCTGGGCCTGGCTGGTGGTGATTGGGGTCCTGAACAGCGCCATCAGCGCGTATTACTATTTGCGGGTCGTCGTTGCGATGTATTTCCAGCAACCTGCAGAAATCGGAGGCGAGAAGGAGCCGGTCCTGGTTCCCGCTTCACGCTCTTCGGTCTTTGTCGTTGTGGTCTCGGTCATTGCGGTTGTCGTTATCGGCCTGCAACCAGGGCTTTGGGCAGACCTGCTGAGGGGTCTGGGCCAGTGACCTGCAGTCTGCCTCCCTGCGTCGACCCGCAGCCGCAGAATTCTACAGCTACGCGAAATCCATCTTGCGATGGCGCATGACAACGCTTTGCGCCAACCCCACAGCCACCATCATTGAAACCAGACTGCTTCCGCCGTAGCTCAAGAACGGTAGTGTCATGCCGGTGACGGGCAGGATAGCCAGATTCATCCCCACGTTTACGAACGTCTGAAAGAAGATTAGTGAGGCAACTCCAAAGGTTATGAGTCGTCCGAACTGGTCTTGGGCCAAGTCAGCAATACGCACCAGTCGCCAGATTACGAAGAATAACAGCAACAGAACCATGACTGTGCCTACAAAGCCCAACTCTTCGGCGATGACGCTGAAAATGAAATCTGTATGGCGGACACGCAGAAAGTGCAGACGGTTTTGCGTACCCTCGGCCCAACCCAATCCTATCCAGCCGCCGTTGCCGATGCTGATCAGTGCCTGTTGTACACTGAAGGCTGCGTCTACGTTGGAGCCCGGATCGAGGAAGACCTCAATCCGTCTCAACATGTAGTCCTGCAGCGTTCCCCTTAAGAGCGGCCAAGCAGCCGCCGCGGCCGCCACTCCCAGGAAGATGTGCGTCCACCGGACGCCGTTGATAAGAATCAACGTACCGCAGATGAACGCCAGTGTAACGGTCATTCCCAGATCTGGTTGGATGTAAACCAGCACTAATGGAAAGAGCAAGAGAATAACGGCTCCTAACAAATAAGGGAGCCTGTGAATACGGTCCTGAAAGCGGCTGAGGTACCACGCGAAAAAAACAATCAGCAGGAATTTGCCAGCCTCGGTAGGCTGAACATCGATACCCAGGTTCAGCCAGCGTTGGGCCCCGTTCTTGACTTCGCCAACGAAGTAGACTGCCACCAAGGAGACCATGAGCAGGAAGTAGCTTGGTTGGGCCAGCAGTTCCAGATGTCGGTAGTCAAAGAGCGCCGCAGTAACCAGCGCGATTGCGCCGAGCATCGTAAAAAAGAGTTGCCTTTGCCAATAGTCGGTCAGCGCTACGTTCGTGCTCGTGGCACTGTAGGTCATGGCAATTCCAATGCCGCACAGAAGTAAGACGGCAAAGAAGAGTGGTCGGTCGAAGTGTCTGATCATCGGTTGTTCGGGTGGTCACCAGCTACAGACCAAGGAGACGCCGAAGACGCTCCGGCCAGCTGACTTCCTGGAAATGCATCAGCGGGACATTGTAACCCAGCAGGCGCTGGGCGATATTGTGGTAGGCGCGGCTGACGTATTTTTTTCGATCCAGGGCAACGGGCCATCCTTTGTTGGCGGAAACTATGATCTGATCATCGTCAGGCACGATTCCCAAGAGGTCGATGCTCAAAATACTCAGAATGTCGTCCCTGGTGATCATCTCTTTCCGCCGCACCAGACGCGGATTGTACCGATTGATGATGAGACGCGCTTGTGTGTTCAAGTCACGCTCCAGCAGGTAAATGACTTTATCGGCATCCCGTAGGGCACTGACTTCGGGCGTTGTCACAATAATCACTTCCGAAGCGGCGGCAATCGCGTTCTGGAAGCCCAATTCGATGCCGGCGGGAGAGTCCACCAGGACAAAATCCGCGATTGCACGCAGCTCCTCGCAGAGGGTCATCATCTGGTCGGGTGCGACTGCAGTTTTGTCCCGCGTCTGGGAGCTCGGCAAGAGGTACAGTTCATCCACGCGCTTGTCGGGCACGAGGGACTCATGCAGGGAGCAACGCCCCTCGATTACGTCAACCAGATTGTAAACAACCCGGCTCTCCAGTCCCATTACGATGTCCAAGTTTCTCAGGCCAATATCAGCGTCAACAACTATCACCCGCTGACCTGCCATCGCCAGAGCCGTACCCAGGTTGGCAGCGGTTGTCGTCTTTCCCACTCCTCCTTTGCCGGACGTCAAAGTCAGGACGAGCCCCCCGTCTGCATCATCGTCTCGATGGTCCGGGGTTGCATTGGCGGTGGGCGAGAGATCGCCCCTCACTGTTTCACCTGTTTGCATCCCAGGGATCCACAACTATCTGATTGTCGATGACTCTGGCCACTTCGGGCCTGCCGCTGTTTTCTCGTTTCCAGAACCAGTAGCCGGGATTGCTGGATGCACTTTTTGGCGTCATGGCAATGTGGCGGGCAATCCGCATCTGCACAGGTTCAAAATCAAGTGCGGTTACGATGGCACGGTTGTCTCCCATGGCGCCCGCATGCACAGTTCCTCGCAGGCGGCCCCATACCAGTACGTCGCCGCCGCTAATCACCTGCGCACCCGGGTTGACGTCGCCCAGGATGACGACAGAACCGGCGTGACGAATCGACTGGCCGGAGCGGAGATTGCCCCGGTAGATGTACGGCGGGGGTGCGGATTCTACGCTGGGTTCGTCCGCCCAGGGTGTGACAGCAGCCTGTTCGCTTTCCCTTTCGGTACCGACCGCTCTTTGGCCCAGCGACTCGAACGGTGTCGCGTGAAAGTCGCGGCCAGGCGGAAGGCCACCGTCTTCACCAAGAGAGGCCGGGTAGAGCCCGCGCGCTTCTTGGGTGGGAAGACGCTCTCCGTTTCTGACTTGCTTGGGTTCCAATCTGACTACAGGCGGCGGCGTATCTCCTTCCCAAATGACGTCCAGCCCCAACTGTTTTGCTACCTGAAAGGAGCCGCGATTGCCCGTGTGCAGCGACACCAGAACGATATTCTGTTCCTCCAGAACTTCATTTACTGCCTGGAGGTCGTCTGCAGTGACCGTCCTGTCGCCAATTGCCAGCGACATACGCTCGTCTCGGAAGAAGCCATCAGCCTGCGAGATATGACGTGCGAGATAGTCGACGACTTCCGCCCACGCGCCCTTGTCGTCTGCCACATCGACGACGGTATAGCCTCCCCGGCCTTTGATGCGAACGTCCGGCCTGGAGGAAAACCTGCCCCTCGTTGAGGAAAAGCTGCGAGTACTCATTCGATCCTTATGGAGAATAGTAGAAAAGCGTTCGCGGGCAACAGTTCAGATCTAAAGGCGGAAAGTGAAAGCCGAAACTGCGGGTCGCGCGGCGCAACGAAACCCAGTATCGGCGGGTTCGCTAGGGACGCAGCTCGTGAAACCAGGCGTGAAGAGTCTCTTGCGCGACAGGGATGGCTACGGCCGATCCTTCTCCTCCTGAGTAAACAAACACTGTGACAACGATCTCAGGGTCATCATAGGGTGCATAGGCTGTATACCAGGCGTGGAAAGGAAGATTGCCTTCGTGGTCACGATCGGTACAGTCCTGGATCTCCGGATCATAAGCACAAAACTCTGCCGTGCCGGTCTTGCCGGCGACAGTAATGCCATCGACGCGACTATTGGGGGAGGTCCCATAGTTGCCATTGACCGCATGCCACATCCCCCTCTGTACGAAGGCGAGCAGGCCTGGGTCTACTGGCACTCGCTCCTCAATTACCGGTTCGTATTGCCACCGTACCTGGTTTTGCGTGTCTACCTTTTCCTGCACAAATTGGGGTTTGACCACATGGCCGCCGTTGGCGACCACGGCGGTGCTGACCAGAACCTGCATTGGTGTGCCCAAGACATCGCCCTGGCCGATGGCCATGTTGTAGCTGTCACCGGTTGTCCATGATTCGGCTTTCGTCAGCCTCTTCCACTGTTCGTCAGGAACGAATGCCCGGACCTCTCCGGGCAGATCCACCTCTGTAATTTCACCGTAGCCGAAGAGTCGCATCCACTTGGCGAGGCGTTCGCTCCCCAATCCCACCATGAAATCCGGGTAACCGCCGCCCAGATAGTAGAAGAATATGTCATTGGAAAGGCCGAGCCCCTCGACTATGGTCATAGACCCGTGCAAGATATTGAGTTTATGGTTCCAGCTTACAAATTCCTGGGCTTGGGTGGGATCGTCTGGGAAGAAGAAATTAGGGAGGTATATCGGCCCTCGATCCACAAGTGTCGTATAAGGCGTGATCACATTCTCGGCGAGAGCGGCTGTGGCCGAAACAAGCTTGAAAGTTGAACCGGGAGGGTAAAGTCCGCCGATGGCATAGTTGTAAAGCGGGCGCCGCGTGTCATCTTCCACTTCCAATGCCTGATACTCCGCTCCCAGTCCTTCCGAGAAGATATTGTTGTCGTAACTGGGGAGGCTGACCAGCCCCAGCATCGCCCCGTTGCGGGGGTCCATTGCCAGCGCTACCCCGTGCGGGGCGCCTGTCTCTTCAAGCTGGCGGGCGAGGGCGTTGTGCATCACCTCCTGCAAGCGGATGTCCAGGCTCAAATTCAGATTCAGTCCGGGTTCGGGTTCCCGGGCAATGTTGATGGTTCGACTTTCTCGACCTAAAATATCCACTTCGACGAGTCTCTTGCCGGGGAGACCGCGCAGGGAGTCCTGGTAGGTGTACTCCAGTCCATTCAGGCCAACCGGTTCGTTGGGGTCTTCATATCCTCTGGCCTTGTAGTTTTCTGCAGCCAGTTTGGGGATGGGCCCCAGGAAGCCCAGTACGTGGCCCGCCAATTCTCGGTAAGGGTATTCCCGAACGGGTTTCTGCAGTACCTGGACGCCGCGCAACTGGTAGGTTTCCTCTGCCACCTGAAAGGCTCGCTCGCGATCCACAAGGTCCAAAACCGAGATCGGCTTGTATGAACTGCCTTGCGTTCCCAAGGCCACAGCACGCTCCAGTAGCGCGAGCAGGCCGCCGATAGGGAGCGGCTCAGAGAGGTCTGGAATCAGCGTCGGAACTTCCTCGAGGACTTCGCGACCTTCATCATCCAGTTTCAGGACTTCCAAGTCGACGAGGCGGAAGGAGAGGCTGAACCCCGCGGATTCGACCGTATTCCTGAAATCCTCCCGGCCCAGGTGCAGAAACATCACCTCGGCAATGCGTATCGCCATCTCCGGATCCGTGTTTGCCTGCAGCACTGCCAGCAGCCTCTCCAGTGCGATACGCTGTTCATCGATGTCGGTGTTGAGGTCGTCCGTGGGCAGATCGGCAGGGATGACGGCAATGACAAAGCTGGGGCGATTGCGCGCCAGGATTTCGCCGTTCCGATCATAGATGACGCCGCGCGGCGCATGGGTATCGATTTCCCGCAATCTGTTGACGGCCGCCTGTTCCTGGTACGATGCCCCGCTTACGATCTGAAGCGAATAGAGACGGAAACAGAATGCAAGAAAGGTCGCCGCCAGCGTCAGGCGGACAATAATGGAAGTTGATGTTGCTGTGTGAGCTGCGCGTTCGTCCATAAATGTTTACTGCAACCGGAAACAACTTTTCGTGTGCATTGGGATTGCTGAAATCCGGGACTTACGGATAGGCCGCTTGCTCGGGCAAACGATTCAAAACTGGTGTCGCCAGGAACATCACGGCGCAGTTGTACAGGGTGGCCGGGACAACCAGATTGATTACTAACGGACCGGGCGGGAACCTGTAGCCGACGCCGACCAGAATGGCCAGGTAGATCAGCGAGAAGACGAGAGTGCCAGACAAGGCCGCGATGAAGGGTACGAAGGAGTTGCGCCGGAAAATGGCGTTATGGCCGATTCCAGTCAGAAACGAGGTTGCCATCAAGGCCAAACTAGAGGCGCCGATTGCCCCTCCGCTGAGGACATCCATCCAGAGCCCGCCGACAAAACCCCAGAAAACTGCGCCGCGCCCGCCGGCAATTAGCGATCTGGCAATCACAAGTAGCAGGATAAGATCCGGGTAGACTCCCCGTACGGCCAACTTCGGGACGACCACGACCTGAACGACGGCTGCTGCGCCAAGAATGGGAACGATCAACCAGGAAGTACCCAGGTTAGGAGAGGAGAATGAAGAAGTGAATGCCCTCCTTGCGCGGACCTGCCGAACACCGTTCTGCTGTGCTCCGAGAGACCCGAAGATTGAGCCCCTGTTCCTCCCTTTTGCGGAGATGCCTCTTGGTCCCGGACGATGCCAATCACTCGTCACTCGTCACTCCTGGCGAATCAGGCAAAGAATCCAGCAGCGGTACAAACTCAGAGGGGTCGAAGTTGGTGACGACCATTACCTCCTCGAGCTGGCCGAAATTCACGGTCGGCCTTACTACAGCCTCCTGGAAAACATTTACGTCTCGCTGCCGCACCTCGACTACCTGTCCAATATGGATACCCTTGGGGAAATTGCCGCCCATGCCGGAGGTAAGGACTACTTCCCCTACCCCGATTTCCGTGCCCTGCGGGAGGAAACCGATCACCGGATGGGAGCCGGGGGTTCCACTGATGACGCCGGTCAATCTGCTCGACTGCAGAATGGCGTTGACTGTGCTGGATGAATCGGTGAGGAGCAGCACCTTAGAGGTTGTTGTCGTGACTTCGCTGATGCGGCCCACGAGGCCCTGCTCATTCACCACCGGCATTCCCACTCTGATGCCGTGTCGGGTCCCGAGATCGATCATTGCCACATTCAGAAAATTGGTGGCGTTCTGTCCTATCTTGCGGGCGATGATCTGGCCGCCTTGCAGTTCGAAGCTGGGTCTGGTTTCGGCAAATTCCAAGAGTTCACGTAATCGTTGATTTTCGCGCTCCACTTCCTGCAATCGCAGGTTTTCGACGCTAAGGCTTTCGACAATACGTTCTAATTCGGTTAACCGCCGTTGGAGAGAGCGATAGTTTCGCAGGTTTGTAAGGGACGTGGTAAGGCGGTTGGTCAAGGTCGACAGACCTGACTGGCCCGGTGAGGTTACCATGGTGACCAGTCCTTCCACCGTCCCCAAGCGGCCGGTTTGCTGCAAAGCCAGGAGCAGTACGGCGGTGAGAGTGAGGATTACTAATTTGAGCCCAAAGTTGACACTGCCCCAGCCGCGTTGATCACTGTTACGCATAGGCTTTTCAATGCTAATTCAAATAGGGGCAAACTAGACTTGCCTACACGAGCCGGGAACTACCTAATCGTACTCTTACGCTGCATCGTTGTCAGCGTTTCGGCGTAGTGCTCCGGTTTTTCCAGGATCATGCCCGTACCCAGCACGACCGAGGAGAGCGGGTTGTCGGCAACATAGACGTGCATGCGGTTTTCGTCCTGAATGCGTTGGGCCAACCCCTGCAAAAGAGCGCCGCCGCCTGCCAGTACGATTCCATGCTCCATCAGGTCTGCAACGAGCTCCGGGGGGGTATCATCCAATGTATCCTTGACCGCGTCGACGATGACCTCTACGGAGCCGGTCAGAGCCTCTCTGATTTCAACGGAACTGATCTCGATCGCTTCGGGCAGACCGGTAATCAGATTGCGGCCTCGTATGATCATGGTACGCTCATGTTCAAGCGGATATGCAGAGCCAATTTCAATCTTGACTCGCTCGGCCATGCGTTCGCCAATCAAGAGATTGTACTTCTGACGGCTGTAGTTGATGATGTCTTCGTTCATCTCGTCGCCGGCAACCCGGATAGAGCGTGAGACGACGATCCCGCCCATTGAGATAACCGCTACTTCGGTCGTTCCACCACCGATGTCTACAATCATTGAGCCCACGGATTCGGTAACAGGCAGCCCGGCACCAATGGCGGCCGCCATTGGCTCTTCGACCAAGCCGGCTTCCCTCGCGCCGGCACTGACGGTTGCGTCTCGAACAGCACGTTTCTCCACTTCGGTCACGCCGGAAGGGATGCCGATAACAACGCGTGGGCGGGCGGTACCGAAGGCCCGGTTGCCGTGAACCTTGCCGATGAAGGCATGGATCATTTCTTCCGTCATCTTGAAATCGGAGATGACGCCGTCCTGCAATGGGCGTACGGCAACGATGTGTGAAGGCGTGCGGCCGACCATCTCCTTGGCCTCCTGCCCGATTGCTTTGACCGAATTGCGGCGTTTCGACGATTTGTCGATAGCAACCACCGACGGTTCGTCAATGATGACCCCTCGGCCTTTCACGTGAACCAAGGTATTTGCCGTTCCCAGGTCTATGCCGATATCGAGTGAAAAAAGCCCTAACAGCCAGTCTAGCGGGTTTGCCACTCCGTGGAAATCTCCATTTCTTGCAGGGACAGATCAGCGGCGGGCGGCCGGGCAGCCCGCTGCCTTTTTTGCAGTACCTTTAACGATACAAGTATACCATAGGCAAAATTGACACAAAATACAAGTGACATAACCGTAGCATCATATTCATCGATCCTTTTTGCGAAAGTCCGCCGCTCTCCGCTATGCTATTGTGGTGAACCAGGGAGTAGCCAAGGGCATGATTCCGCAATCTTCACGGGGATAGTTGCAGAGGAAAGAATGCTGGGGCATGGCGAAGAAGGGAGTCGATCGCCTGGTTGAAACTCATAGGTATTCGGGGTCTCAGGATGCTGGAGAGCGTTTCGAGGTCGACCAGACCCAGCCTGATCAAGCCTCACTGTCGGAAAACGACCGGAGACTGCTTGAATTGGTTGGACAGACGCGGGCCAGGGAAGGTCTTTTCCCGTCTCCGACTCAAGAGGATGGCAGAGCCGCAAAGGTAGTCGTCGCTGTCAGCGGGGGCGCGGATAGTATGGCCTTACTGCACCTGCTCACGCGCGTGCGCACTGATTGGAACCTTGATCTGGTCGTCGCCCATCTCGACCACAGTATCCGACCCGAGTCTGCCGATGACGCGGCGCATGTCATCAGAACGGCCAGACGCTGGAACTTACCTTGCGAGACGACCAGGTTGTCGTCGGGAGCGCTGAACCAGAAGGGCAATATGGAGGCGACAGCGCGCAGATTGCGCTATCAGTTTCTGGCCCAAGTGGCTGTCGACCACCAAGTCGAAGGCTGCTCTGTGGATGTGACTGTGGCGCATACGGCCAACGATCAGGCTGAAACCGTGCTGATGAATCTGATTCGAGGCAGCGGCGTGCACGGGTTGGCTGGGATGCCGGCGGTGAGGCCGTTGATTCTTCGAGACCAGCCGGTGCCCGGCATTCGAGTGGTCCGACCAATGCTGAATATCTCCCGGTCAGAGATCTTGCAATACCTCAGGGAAAACGACATCCCGTGGCGTGAAGACGCGTCCAATCAGGACCGGACATTCTTGCGCAATCGGGTTCGACACGAGGTACTGCCGTTACTTGAAGAGCTCAATCCAAGGATTATCGCTGCTCTGTGCAGAACGGCCTCGGTTATGAGGGGTGAAGCGCAGCGGGTGGGGCACAACACACAGAAGGCACTGGACGCAACTAGACGGAGAAGCGATATTGAGGAAGCGTCAGCCTCGCTTCCCTCTTCGCCGCCGAAGTCTGGAGAAGCTTCCACTAATGTAACCAACCGGCAGGTCTTCGACCTGCATACTTTCCGGGGTCTGGGTCCGGCCGACCAACGAGAGGCGTTACGAGCTTCTGCTCGAGAGTTGGGGCGCCCCCTAACCGACCTCGGCTTTGAAACTGTCGAGCGCCTTCGTCGTACTCTCTGTGATGAAAGCAACTCCGGCGGCCCGTACAGTTGGTTCGCAGACGTAATGATGACCCGAATGCAAGACGCATTCAGTCTGCACCATCGAGACGTTACACCTTTCGTACCGGAGCATCCTTATCTGGATAGCAACTGGCGGGCGAGCAATATTGCCAGAGAGTTGATTGAGACTGAAGAGATTGTTGTAAACCGCTGGACCCTGCGCTGCAAAGAGATGAACTGTCGGGACCTGCGTTACGAGTGGGCGGAGAAATCGACCTATGCCCCAGGACAGCTACCGGCGCAGAGCGAGGGGAGACTCTCCAGATGGGAGGCATATATCGACGCTGACGCTGTTCAGCAGCTCAGCCTCAGTACCCCCCGTGCGGGCCAGCGGTTTGAGCCCTTGGGGCTGGGCGGCCATGGCAAACCTCTGGCCGACTACTTCACTGATCGCAAGGTCCCGCGCTATCTTCGCTCGGGGTGGCCCGTTGTTTTGGACGGGGAGCGAGTCGTTTGGGTGGGAGGACATCAGATCGCTCACAACGTTCGAATCACGCCCGGCAGCAGCAGAGCCTTTCATCTGTTCTGGGAGCCCACCGGTAAATGAGCGTGCGTCCGGTAGTACTCTGGGTAGGTCGCCAAGAGGAGACTACGATGCGCTTCACCCGGCGCGATCCCGAGCTTGCCACGGGCGTTTTGACGGATGCGAAAGGCACGGTATCGTTTTCTTTCGACCGAAAGTCCCGCCGTCTGAGCCTGCCCGACCGCGAAATTTATCTTGATGAGTATGGTTGGGAAGTGGACGAGAAGGGACGGATCGTCTTTCAGTCCCGTCGGTCCGACCAAGCGTAGCGCCGTCTGCACGCCACGGGGAACTGGGCAGTTGTGAACGATTCTTTAGAGGGTTTCTTTGACTGTCTGCAGAGGAAACTGGCCGCGCCACTCCCGGGACGCCCGGCCCAGGCACTGATGGCGCCGCTGCCGCGACCTGGCTGGCACCCCGATGACAGACCAGATGAGCCGGCTCGCCAGAGCGGCGTTCTAGTCCTGCTCTATAGCATTCGGGGCCGGTTGCATGTGCCCCTGATTCTGCGACCCACCTATGATGGGACGCACAGCGGCCAAGTGGCATTTCCCGGTGGAGGCAGCGAGGAAAGGGACGGGGATCTTACCGAGACGGCGTTGCGAGAGACGCACGAGGAATTGGGAATCGCGCCCCAGAATGTAGAGGTTCTCGGCAGGCTCACCGATCTTTACATTCGACCCAGTAATTATGAAGTCTATCCTACCGTAGGACGACTGAACGCCAAGCCAGTTTTTCGACCCGATCCCAGCGAAGTCGCTCAGTTGCTTGAAGTGCCCCTGGCAACCCTTCTGGACCCAGCACACCGGCGGAGGGAGGCCTGGCGGCTTGCCGATCGTTCTGCGCTGGTGCCCTTTTTCGCCATTCAGGATCAGACCATCTGGGGGGCAACAGCGATGATTCTCAGCGAATTGCTTGCTGTCGTAGGCAAGTGCCAGCCGGATGGCGGCGTATTTGGTAGCCCCTGCAGCGAATGATACGATCCTCACCTATTCCGGCCGGATCGGTCCGTATTCGGAGTTAACACTTGATACCCCGCAAATGTTTTCGTCCATTTCTTAGACCACATTACAGGAGAATTGGCACATGGCAGAACGCTCACCAGTAGTCGCGATGGTGAATGAGGAGAGTGCCGATGCGGACGTGCAGGGTCAGCTATGTCAGGACATTGAGCGCGTATTAATATCTGCGGAGGAGATCCAGGACCGTATTCGCGAATTAGGCCGGCAGATCGACGAGCGGTATTCGGGCAAGGACCTACTGTTAATTGCCGTTCTCAAGGGCAGTATCGTCTTTATTGCCGACCTAATGCGAGCCATCTCGATTCCGCACGAAGTGGACTTTCTGGCTACAAGCAGTTACGGCGCCTCCTCTACAAGCTCCGGCGTAGTTCGCATTATGAAGGACCTGAATGAACCGATAGAAGGCCGCCACGCCCTGGTGGTCGAGGACATCATTGACAGTGGACATACGCTCGCCTACCTTACCCGGCTCTTCAGCGCTCGAAATCCTGCCAGCCTTGAGATTGTAACTCTGCTGGACAAACCCTCCAGGCGGGAGGTAGACATCGAGCTCTTCTGGACCGGATTCTCCGTCCCAAACGAGTTTGTCATCGGTTACGGGCTGGATTTCAACCAGAAATACCGCAACCTCCCCTACATCGGCGTTCTCAAGCCTGAAGTATACGAGCCCGGTTCGGAGTAACTGTTCTGAGGAGAGCCAGGTCTGTTGCTGGCACATGGCAACGAAGTCCGCTGAAACAGGCAGCACCGGGAAGAGAATGACAGCCGTCCGGCACTTCACCCGCAACTTTGCCCGCGAACTTTGACTGTGTGAACGTATGGGCAGCTGGTCGTCAAGATACGGGCCCTCGCCAAAGGAAGTACAGTTGCGTTTTCTACGGTCAGCCAATTTGGACTTTTTCGATTCGCTGCAAGGGAAGAGAATCTCTTCTCACCTCCTGATGGCGTGTTTCTTGCTTTTGGTTCTTCTGGACTTATTGCAGCCGGACCAAGTTGTCGCGCAGTCACCAGGCGACACCTATGTGGTCAAACAGGGCGATACCTTGGCGTCGATCGCTGCTGAACTGGATGTCCCGCTGGAGGTGTTGGCGACCACAAACCAGCTCACCGACCTGAATGCACTAGACGTCGGCCAGATACTTTTGCTCCCGCCGGGCGCCGCCCGCCGGACTGTCATTGCAAGGCCTGGCGACACGATACGGTCAATTGCAGAAAGAGAGGGCGTGTCGGATATTCGGTTGGCGATTCTCAACAGCACGACGCCAGCCGCGCGCCTGTTTCCGGGTCAACCAGTTCGGCTTTTACGCGATGCGGCTCCCACACCGACGCCTTTTGGATCAGTCCAGATAGTGAATGTCCCTTCAACAATCGTCCAGGGTCAAGCCGGTTGGCTGGAGGCAGAAGTGGACAGGCCTCTCTCCCTTGAGGTGGCGTGGAACGGTGCACTGTTGGGAATCCGTCCCCTTGCGATAATAGAGAAAGAGGAGGCGGAAGGAGAAGTCACTGTCTGGGGCGGGTACGTTCCGATTGCAGCCTCATTGGAGCCAGGGGTTTACTCACTTAGCCTAAGTTATCAGGCTACGAGCGGCGTCACCGTCTCGCGTTCCTTCCCAGTATTTGTACAGGGACAGGCCTTTGCTGTTCAAAATATCAGGTTGCCAGCGGACAAAAACGAGTTGATCGAACAGGAGATTTCGCAGGCGGAATTGGACTACCTTACGCCCGTCTGGTCGCGCACCGTTACTCCGATTCAGTGGCGCAGCCCGCTCCTCTTGCCTTTGCAGTCAACCTTTCCCACTACGAGCCCGTACGGAGTCCGGCGCGACTACAACTCTGGGCAGTACTTTTCCTACCATACAGGACAGGATTTTGCGGCGCCTGGAGGCAGTCCCGTACTTGCACCGGCGGATGGCATTGTCACTCTTGCCGAGCCCTTGACGGTGCGGGGCATCAGCGTCATTCTCGACCACGGGGCGGGACTGTTTACGGGGTACTGGCATTTGCAGGAGGCGTTAGTCGCCCCAGGGGAGACGGTACAGGCCGGGGACCCGATCGGGCTGGTCGGCACCACGGGGCGCAGTACAGGGGAGCATCTTCACTGGGAGCTGCGCATTTACGGCGTTGCCGTAGATCCGATGCCGTTCCTGAAGCGCCCTCTTCTGGCGTTCCCTTCCTCTGTTGATCTTGAAGCCAACGAGGACACGGAAGAGGAGCAGTGAGCTGGCCTCTGTAACAGTTGAAACGGGCCACGTTGCTCTCTGTTCCCAGCGGGAGGAAACAGTTCGTTAAGAGTTGGGGAGACTGATCGTACAACTAACGAAACACGCGAAAAAGCGCCGGCCAGAGAGCCGGCGCTTTCAATAACTTGGCGGGAACAACCTACTCTTCTTCGTCTTCCTCTTCGTCCCGGCCTCGTCCGATGACCTCCGGCTCGACATCGGCATCCAGCAACTCTTCTTCCTCCTCCAACTCCTCCTCGCTGACAGCAGCACGGGAGAGAATCAGGCTGCAGATCGGTTCATCCGCATCGGAAATGTAAAGTACGCCCGGGATACTTGGCAGGTCTGCGACAGTAATCGGAGGGCTTTCAGGCGTTTCCAAACGAGAAACATCGACCTCAATGTGAGCGGGTATATCGGCGGGCAGCGCTTCGATCTCCACACTATCCATCGACTGTACCATCACAAGGTCGGCGCTAACGACTTGGGCGCCGAAAGTAACCAGAGGCACGCTAACCTGCTGCGTCTCGGTCATGTTGACGGTGTAGAAGTCGGCGTGCAGGAGGTTGTGACGCACGGGGTGGCGCTGGATTTCCCTTACGAGCACGTTGTAGTCCTCGCCTGCTAACTCGAGCTTCACGAGCTGAGAATTGCCTCCGTCGCGCAAGACTCTCTCGAATTCGGCGCCCTCCACCTGGGCGTTTCGCGGTGGGTCGCCGCCCCCGTAAATCACGACAGGGACGATCCCCTCGGGGCGAAGCCGACGCACTTTGCGGCCAGTAAGGCTGCGAGGGTTGGCGTTCAAAGTAAGTTCTGACATCTTTCTTCGACTCTCTTCATCTCTAGATAGCGCAGGTATTTCAGTTGGTGAAGTTATGTCCTGTGGAGTGCGCTGGCGAAGACAGTGGCGAAGCCATATTCGCCTACTGATGGCCGTGCGCTCATTTCAGTTCTCAGTGCTTTCCGGGCCTTTCAATTGCGGGCCGCGATTGCGAGTGAAAAAACTGCGGAAAAGGAATACAACCAGACCAAAGCCTGCACCCATTGCCAGCGCGGAAAGCGGTGAGAAAGTTGTCTTAACGTTGCCCTCTACCTTGCCTGCAACCAGCAGCCAAGTGCACAGCTCCTCTGCCTTCAACCGGCCAGTCGCCAGAAATCCAATATTCCCGCTCTTAACGGTTATCTGCTCGCTACTGGCGAATCCAATCGCAGCATCACGCATGTCCAGCGACTTCGTGCTCACAAATCCAGCCGCGGATTCGGACATGTTCAGTGCCTGAGCACGGACTGACTTAGCCGCGGAGTCTGCCATGGAGACGTGGCCTCCCTGAACGCCGTCAACGCTGGAGTTCTTCAAGTCCACCCGTTTGCCCTCCAGATCTGCACTTAAATTGGCCGCCGCGTCTTCCAAAGGGTTAGCGTCCGACTTCTCTTCAGCCATGTTTGTCTCCTTTGCATGCCACCGTTCGGCGGTATACGCACAGAGTCTTCATTATATTCGGCGCTACCATGCCTGTCAAAAAAGTGGCTGTGCCAAGGTGCATCCCAGATTTGGTGTGGGAACAGTCTGGCGGGGAATCAGTGCCAGCGGTGGCTGGCATTAGTTGCTGACTTTTGGGAGAGTGCGAGGGCAGGAACATGGCCGGCACTTGCGGGGATCTGATGGGACTGGGGGGACGTGGTCTGGCTGGACACCTTCGATTAGGCACTTGTCACCAATATTGCCACCAGGTCGACGAGGCGTGTTGTAGGAGAGGGGGCGTTGGGGGGGGGGGGGCCCCCCC
>JAPPKT010000214.1:0-1607 GCA_028819675.1 Caldilineaceae bacterium
AGTTGGTGAGGGCGCCGTTGCGGCCGAGGTAGTCGCGGAACCAGGCTTCGGTGGCCTCGACGGTGTCGGCTGCGGCCAGTTCTTCTTGTGCGCGGGTTTGTAGTTCTTCAAGCGCCTGCATATTTGATCTCACAGTCTTGGTATAGGGGTAATGGGTGACGGTGGCGGCTGGCCGCCGTGTTTTGCGCGTTCGTCAGGTGTCAATCGTAGTGGAAAAGGGGGGTCAAGTCAAGATGGGGCATCGGGAAGTGAAATACACCTTTTGTCCACGGAGGGCACGGAGAACACCTTTACACCTTTTGTCCGCGGAGGACACGGAGGGGCACGGAGAACTGCTAACACCTTTTGTCCACGGAGGACACGGAGGGGCACGGAGAACTGCTAACACCTTTTGTCCGCGGAGGACGCGGAGAACTTCCTAACATCTTTTGTCCGCGGAGGACGCGGAGGGGCGCGGAGAACTTCCTAACACCTTTCTGTCCGCGGAGGGTTGGGGTGGATTCTGAGGGCAGTGGGTGTTTACTTCGTGTGGGTTTGGGGGTTAGCGATGTTCTTTGACAAGTCGTTTACGCTCCAGTTTGCCGTGGCTGCCGAAGTTGAAGAGCAGGCCGACTCTTAGTCCCGTCGCTTTCAGATAGTTGAGGAGTTGGGCTTCTTCTTTTCCGGATAAACTGTTGAGGGCCTTGATCTCGACGATTATTTGTTCATAGCAGACAAGGTCTGCAAAGTATCTTTGAGTAAGCTGATGCCCCTTGAACTTTATGCCGAGAAGTTTTTCGGCTTCGAAGGGAATGCTACGGGCGCTCAGTTCGAGGCGCATGGCTTCCTGGTATACTTTTTCGAGGAAGCCAGGGCCGAGGGCACGATGCACTTCGATGGCTGCCCCGGTGACTGCATAGGTTTCATCCTCAAGGAGCAGTCCCGTTTTTTCCACCAATTCCATCCTTTCCGCTCTGTCCACGCGGGTTTCACTTATCAGACAGCTGCGAGGGCGTTTTTATGAATTTTTTCATAATAATATGTCCGCTTTGTCCGCTCGGAGGCGGTTTTTTGGGGCGGAATTTGGGTTTTGGCGGGTTATTTGTCCATGCTGTCCATGCGTTTGAGGAGGTCGAGGAGGGTGCGCAGGTCTTTTTTTTCGACGGCCTGCTGGCGGATTAGCTCGATGAGCTCCTGGCGGCCTTCGGCGCGGCCGGCGTAGATAGCGGCGATGATCTCGGCGGCGTCGGCGGGCGTGGGGCGCCGTTCCGGGTCCTCGACGCCGTCGAAGTAGTCTTCGGCGAACTCCTCTTCTTCTTCGATTTCCCGGCGCCAGCGGCGGAGTGTGCGGTCGGAGACGCCGATGATGGCGGCGAGGTCTCTCCAGGTGGCGCCGGCCTTGGCGGCGTCGCGGAGGGCTTGGAGGTCATTCTTGTTCATGGCGGAGGGCAGTGGATAGTGAATAGTGGTTAGTGGAATGGGCGGCTCTGGTGGTTGCGGCGGGCTGCCGACGGGGAGGCCCCGGACATTGAGTATGGCACAAATGTTCGCGCTTGGCAAAGTGCGTGACCGATGCGGGGTGAACGGCGGGGGAACGGCAGGGGGAACACCTTTTTGTCCACGGAGGA
>JAPPKT010000214.1:1707-18239 GCA_028819675.1 Caldilineaceae bacterium
CGCGGAGGGGCGCGGAGAACTTCCTAACAACTTTTGTCCACGGAGGAACACGGAGGGACACGGAGAACTGCTTTTTGTCCGCGGAGGACGCGGAGGGGCGCGGAGAACTTCCTAACAACTTTTGTCCACGGAGGAACACGGAGAGACACGGAGAACTGCTTTTTGTCCGCGGAGGACGCGGAGGGGCGCGGAGATAGGGGAGGGGGAAGATGGAGGAGGGATTGGACTGGCCGGGTTGCTGCGGTTGCGGCGGGGGCTTTGGGGTGGGTTTCATTTTGGTCTGCTTTTGTCATTGGATGGGAGGCGGCTGAGAGTACAGACGGGGGAGGCACTATTCTTCGCCGTCCTTTGGACCGTAGAGAAGCTTCAGCATCACATCTTCACTTTCTTCCTCTTCGCGCAACATCTGGATGGCCTCTTTGTCGACCTGGGCGGCGAGGAGAAGGTCGCGGTGTTCATCGACGGATTTGCCTGCTATGGCCTCGTGCTGGCGCCAGAAGGATTTGAGGAGGCTGCCCTGATGGCGGAGGAGAGTCGAGAGGCCCTGACGCGCGGTTGACCGGTCCATGCTGCCGATGCCGGCTTTTTCGATGGCGCTGGATGCGCCGAGCAGACCCTGGAGATGCGCTTCGAAGGCCTTGTCGTGGAGGAGCCGGAGTCGAAGCTGGATGCGGGCGAGGGGGGCGCCGGCGTGGTGGGCGTCGTAGGCGGCGGCGCGCTCTTGCCAGTTCCATCTGCGGGCGGTGTTGGCGAGGGCGGACTTTTGGCGGACTCCAGCCATTTTGGCCACCTGGGCGGTGGATTGGAGAAACTGCAGGCCCAGGTAGATCTGGAACCAGTAGTATTGCTGGTCCGATTCTTCGGGCTGCCGGCGCCACGGCTCGGTCTGGGAAGGGTCCTCTTCGGACTTTTGTTTGGGACCATCGACTATGGGATCGTGCTCAAATTCCGTGGGGCCGAACATCGCTTCCCACTCCAGTCTGAACAGTTTAGCGGCATAAACGATCCTTCTGTCCAGGACCATGCCGCGTAGCCGGCGTTCGTTGATCTTGAGGGCGGCGTTTTCTTTGCGGCGGGCTTCTACGAGGGTGAGCAGGCCGCGCAGGTAGTGGAGGAGGGAGGGCAGGTTGCGGCGGGCCTCGGCGCGGTCCAGTTTGTCGATTTCAGCGCGGGACAGGGCACGGGAGGTGTCCTGCAGGCCGGTGAAGTGGGCCGTGTAGGCGGTCTCCCTGAGCAGCTGTTCGCCCCACTCTACGCGGAGGACGAGGAACTGGTCCTCCTGACGGGCTGCCTCGGCGAGGCGTTCGGGCCAGCGCCACTGGTTGGCGGCCCTGGCGATGAGCCTGGTGTTGGGTCTGAGGCCGGCAATTTCGGCGACGGTGGCATGGCGGCGCGGCAGGGGGAGAGTGACCCAGATTTGGAACCAGCGGTATTGTTCGAGGGGTTCGCCGGGCTGGCGGTCACATGGCTGGGACCGGCTGTTGACCTGGGCAATGGCGTCGTCCAAGGTCGGGAGGTTGTCCCAGTCGATGTTGTATTCGCTCAGTTCGGGAGCGATTTTGTCGACCAGGGCCTGCATTTCGGTGTTATTCATGGTCTTTCTCCTATGAGCGGACAACAAAAAAGCGCCCGCCTATCAACGGCGGCGCCGGGGGAGCTGGATGGGAAAGCTCGCGCGGCTGTGCCGTGAATGAAGCGGAGCGCCTGGGAAAGACCAGGGGGTCCTGGGGTTCAGTTGGGGCCGGCCGGGTGTGGGTTGAGTTCGGAGGCCAGCCTGTAAGCAAGAATACACGAGAAATTGAGAGTTGTCAACCCCTGAATTACAGGGGAAAAGCGAGGGAAGGGCGAAGGGCAGTTTTTGGTAGTCAGTTTTTAGTGAACTGCGACTGCTTTTGTCCGCGGAGGGGCGGGGAGAGTTGCTTTTTATCCGGGACTGGGGTAGGAGGAGAGCTTGCAGCCGGCGGATGATGGTAAGATACAGACCAGACAGGGGTGGGGGCGGACAGGGGAATGTTGCGCGCAATGTCCGCGCTTCATGACTTGCTATTACGATATCGCCATGCTGACTATTATCGAGGCTATGGCCGACGCGATGGTTGCAATTCCAATTCCTGCCCCAATAAACCACTTTATCAGGTCAACTTGAAGTCTCTCTATGTCAGCTTTTGTCGCCAAGTGATCGTAGGCGCCTTCCAGTCTTGCAAGCCTTTCGCCATGTTCAGTCATGTTGGTCGTCATAGTTTCCCTCATATTACGTCAAAGATTGTGGGCACAAAATAGCCTACGAGAACTGATTTGTCAACCCAGTCTCAAGAGTGGCAGTTCGGATTTCCGGGCGAAGGGCGAACGGCAGGGGAAGGGCAGGGGAACAGCAGGGGGGAACGGGGAGCTGCTTTTTGTCTGCGGAGGCGTTTTGCGCTGCGGTTTTGCCGGTCCAGGAGGGGTTGCTTGGGGAGTTAGTTGGGGAGGCGTGAAAGAATGTTGAGTTGGACGCTGAGTAATGTTGCCATTGAAGCTATTCCTACACCAACGATCCAGATCACGGTCTTGAGGGTTGCCTTAGACACGTCATCTTTGGTCGCCAAGTGTTCATAGGCGCCCTGCAATTCGCTTGTGCTCTTGGTTAAGTCGTCTACTCTGTTTTCGAGCCTGTTGATACGGTCTCCATGTTCGGACACTGCTACCATCCTTTATCCTCCATTTGGTAGGCTACCTGAGTGTGAGGAGATGGTACCACAATGTAAGGGGGGTGTAAACGGCTGGGGAACAGCAGGGGTTAGGGGCGAGGAGGTAGGGGGAAGGTGGAAAAAGGGGAGCGTTTGTATGAGAGGTCTTATTAGCTTGGGCAAAGTCTGAGGTGGGATGTGGCCGGGGTTGGCGGCAGTGTGGGAGGCTGGCAGGCAAGGGGTGGCGCCGGGTCATCTGGGCACCCCGCCAGGCTGGTATAAATTTATATATTATTTATTTGAAATTCTTGTATCATGCAGGGTGCCAAGGACGCGGCGCCCTTGGCGTTGGAGGCTTGCAGGGTGGCGTTGTGAGGGCCGGTGGACAGGGGTGCGTGAATGACAAATGCCGGGGTTGAAGGGCACCCACAAGGGGTGCCCCTACAGATGGTGTGCGGGACAGCGTGGTTACCACTGTTCGTGTCTTACGTTGTGTGGGGGGTCTATGGTGAAGAAGTAGGGTTTGTCGAAGTCGTGCGGCGGTCTGTCGGCGTAGAAGGCGCTGACGCGGAGCTTGTTGTCGGAGGGTATGTACTGGACTGCGACGGGATAGCCGGTGCCGGGATTGAAGCCGTCGTATAAGGTGACGGGGTCGGCGGGATAGTTGCTGGCGAGGATGCCGCATTCGTCGAAGAAGGGACCGATGGCGCCGTCGCGGGAGATGAAGTAGACGTGGAGACCGGTGCCGGCCTGGCTGAGCTGGATGGGCGCGGCAGCATGGAGCATGATGGCTTTGGGGACAGAGGCTAGGAATCACCGATGTCTTCGCCTGATTTGTCGACTCGGGGAGCTGTGTGAACAAACTCTCTCTAGTTTTTCAGCTTCATCCATTAATGAGATTCATTGCTTCCTGGAGCGTTTTAGATACGTCACTGAGGGTTGCAGCAGTGGCCTGGTCTAGTTTAGCAGGCCCTGCGTGGACCTGCTCCATAGTTAAAAAACATTCGTAAATTTCAGGATCCTTAATTTTCGTCCTTTGACAGGTGGGTGCCGGACCTGAGGCATATCTGTTGGGTCCAGACGAAGTTGGGGGCGAGGGCCAGTGAGATACCGGAGAGGTCGCCTCTCGGTATGGCATATTTGGCGGCGCGGCGGGAGGGGATGTTTTCTACTTTGCCGCTGGCGCTGCTGAGGTAGCCGGTGGGACAGGCGCCGGCTGCGCCGGCGGCGACGCCCAGGATAAAGTGGGATTCTAAGTCGCTTTCTCCGGTTTCCCTACTCACGAGCCTTTGGACCGCTGCCAGACGGGGTTTGCTAACTGAAACAACAAATTCGCCGCCGGCCGTTGTGGGCAGAGTATCCTCAGCGAAGCGCCAGTAGTAAGGGGAAATCTCAGGTACGACTCGTACATCGGTCACTACGGAGATGCCGGACAAGGGGTTTCCCGCCGGTCCGGTTACCGTCCCCAGCACTCTGAAAAAGACTGGATTGCAGTCGGGCAGGGCGGCGTCACCGAACACCTCTTCAACCAAACTGACGGCTCGCGGGTCGTAGTCAGCGAGTTTCGATACGTGCGCAGGCGTCCGGACCAGGCCGGTCAGCATATCGGGCAGAAACCAGAAGGTTACGGCTTCGGCCCAGTATTCGCGGGGGTTGGTGGCAGCGTAGGCGTCCTGATAGAGGCCGGCGGCGATGGCAGCGTAATAGGCACTCTCAACGCGGGGCATGAAGCTTGGATCGTAAACAGCAGGGCCGGGCAGCCGGAAGGAGAGCGTGTAATCAACCAGATGAGCAAATTCGTGGACAAAGATGACGTTGCAATAGGGCAGGAATGCGGGCGCGACTCCGATGGCTTCAATTACCAGCAGCACCTCCCCGGTGGATCTGTCAGCTAAACCTCTGATGCTTGCGATTCCGGCGTCATTCGTGCAGCGGCCAGGCGGGAGCTCGTCTCTGAGCTCGGGAACCTGGTAGGGTCCTCTGCAACCGTCGTCCTCGTATATGATGACGCGAAATCGATTGGCAGCCATGTTTGCGAGCAGATCGGGGCGGTTGGAAAGCATGGCGAAGATGATTTCGCGTGCGTGATAGAGCTCGGCATCGTCGACATCGGAGGAGGCAATCACGGGTATGCCGCCAGCGTCCAAGTACTTACGGTAGTAGGGTTCCAGTCCGAGGGAGGGCGGGGGCGGCGCCACATGCTGCGGTGTTTGCGACGCGGCAGGCACGGTTGCTGAGGCATAGTCCAGCTGCCAGTCCCCCTCTTGGCCGGCCGCGTTGACTGCTTGGATGGTGTAGTGGTATGTCCTGCCGGCGGTCAGGCCGGTGTGCCTGTATGAAGTGCCGCTGACGCCGTCTCCTGTTAATGGTTCCCAGTCGGGCAGGGGGTCCCACCATACGTCCAGACGGTAGCGCACGGCGCCGGGCACAGGATCCCAGCGCAGTTCGATCGCGCCGTCCCGGTATTCGGCGGTCAACACGGGCGGCGTGAGAGGGAATGTGACCGGCGGTGAAGTTGCCGTCGGCCCCCCGGTCGCGGTTGGCGAAGGGCTTGCGACCGCCGTCGGGGTGAGTGTCGGTGACGGCTGCGTGGATGTCGGCGTGGGTGTCGGAGAAGGCTGCGTGCCTCCGGGCGCGGCGGGCGCGGTCGCCGAGGCATAGTCCAGTTGCCAGTCGCTTGTCTGGCCGGCCGCGTTGACTGCCTGGATTGTGTAGTGGTATGTTCTGCCGGCGGTCAGGCCGGTGTGCCTGTATGAAGTGCCTGTGACGCCGTCTCTTGCTAATGGTTCCCAGTCGGGCAGGGGGTCCCACCATACATCCAGATGGTAGCGCACGGCGCCGGGCACAGGGTCCCAGCGCAGCTCGATCGCGCCGTCTACGACTGCTGCGGTCAGCACGGGCGGCGTGAGGTCGGATGTGACCGGCGGTGAAGTTGGCGCCGGCCCCGCGGTCGCGGTTGGAGAAGGGCTTGCGACCGCCGTCGGCGTAGGTGTCGGCGTGGACGTCGGCGTGAGTGTGGGAGACGGCTGCGTATTATCAGGCGCGACCGGGACGGTCGCCGAGGCATAGTCCAGTTGCCAGTCGCTTGTCTGCCCGGCGGCGTTGACGGCCTGGATTGTGTAGTAGTATGTCCTGCCGGCGGTCAGGTCGGTGTGCCTGTATGACGTGCCGGTGACACCGTCTCCTCCTATCCGTTCCCAGTCGGGCAGAGAGTCCCACCATACGTCCAGTTGGTAGCGCACGGCGCCGGGCACTGGGTCCCAGCGCAGCTCGATCGCGCCGTCTCTGTACTCGGCGGTCAGTTCCGGTGGGATCAGTCTGTTGTCTGAGGCCTGGCGCTGTGGGTCGTCTGCAACTGAGGCGTTGGCGACTGAGGCAGATGCGAAATGGACGGTCAGCAGAATGAAGGCGAAGGCCAGGGCCGCCGCGGCCGCGAGCGTGTGGAGAGGAAGAGACGGTGTGTGTGAAGGACGTGCTCTGAATGGATACATCGGGAACCCGGTTCTGTTCGGCGTGTTCGTCAATGGAGACGATGCAGAGGCGCCGATTGTTCGCAGTTTTACCACAGAGCGGGGAAAATGCACAGATTTTTGGGGGAACGGCGGGGGGAACTGCTTGAACTTCCTTTTTTCCACGGAGGACACGGAGGAACACGGAGAACTGCTTTTTTGTCCGCGGAGGACGCGGAGGGGCGCGGAGAACTGCGGAACATCTTTTTCCACGGAGGACACGGAGGGGCGCGGAGAACTGCTTGAACATCTCTTTTCCACGGAGGACACGGAGGAGCACGGAGAACGGCTTGAACATCTTCTGTCCACAGAGGACTCGGAGGAACACGGAGAGCTGTTCTTTTGTCCGCGGAGGACGCGGAGGGGCGCGGAGAACTGCTTGAACATCTTCTGTCCACGGAGGACTCGGAGGAACACGGAGAACTGCTTTTTTTCCGCAGAGGACGCGGAAGGGCGCGGAGAACTGCCTGTTGTCGCGCTGAGACGCGAGGAGGGCGCCCCTGGGGGCGCCCTAACGTTGTGTCTGTAGTAAGTGTGATGGTCATCCGGGCGGCCGGGGGGAGGCGGCCGCCCTTTGGATAACGCTGTCTGCGGATGATTGTGCTACCACTGGTCGTGGACGACGTTGTGGCCGGAATCTACGGTGAACACGTAGGGTTTGTCGGTATCATACTGCGTGTCCGGGTAGTAGGTGCTGATGCGGAGCTTCCCGTCGGCTGGCAGGTATTGGATGGTAACCGACTTGGCCGAGCCCGGATTTACACCGCTGTAGAGCGTTACTGCGGCGCCGTAGGGATAGGTCTGCGCCAAGTTCGTGAACGACGGGATATAGGGCCCAGTATAGCCGGTGCCGTCCGGGCCGATGAAGTAGCTCTGCAACCCTTCACCAATGGGGCTCAACTGGAACGGGGTGGCGGCATGGGCCACAATCAGTTCGGGCGGCGGCCAGGAGGGGGCAGCCGTGTTGCCTCCGCCAGTGTTGCTTTCGCCAGTCTGGCCCCCACCGTTCTGGCCCCCACCGGTCGTGCCCGGCAGGGCTCGGGTCGGCTGCGGTTTCGCCGGCGCCGCATTCTGGCTTCCTTCCTCACCGGTCGTGTCTGGCAAGGCCCTGGTCGGTGTGGGCGTTGGACTTGCCGTTCCCGGCTTCGGCGGTGCGTATGACTGCGCCGCCGAGGCCACTGAGGCGATCGTCAGCAGCAGGGTCAGGGTTACGGCGGTTGCCAACCAGATTCGCTTTCGATAGAACATGCTCTCCTCCGTTTTGTGAAAAATAGGATCGAATCGCAAAGGCATCGTTCTGCTACAGATCCAAAGACGCCAGTGCGGGAGAGAAAGTTCCCGATTCAGACAGAACGTTTGCTTGCAAAAGCGAATTGGTTGTTTGGCTTTGCTCTTCCATCTCGGCAGAGCGGCGACCGGGCGCGAAGCCCCGGCAGTGGATTCTGCCGAGGCTCAAGGTCGGACTTTGTCCTCATCGTTCGGTTTTCGGTCAGGAGCGGGCGTGAAGAAAAAAACCGCCGCAGCCACCGGTGAAGGGGACTGCGGCTATCTCCAGTCCCTTTCGTCAACCGGCCGCGCAGGTTGCGGCTGCGGCTGGGAGGACGGCAAGAATCGTTGTCTCAGGGTCAAGACGCGGAGTTTGCTGTTCAAGCCCCTGTGAGAGCGCGGCCTACCATTGCTCATGCGTGATTGAATGGTTGGCATCAACGGTGAAGACATAGGGTTTGTCGAAGTCATGCGGCGGCCTGTCGGCGTAGAAGGTGCTGACGCGGAGCTTCCTATTGGCCGGCAAGTATTGGATCGTAACCGGCTTGCCCGTTAGCGGGTTTTGGCCGCTGTAGAGGGATACTGCGTCGCCGGAATGCATTTGCGCCAGGATGTCGAACGAATCGATGTAGGGGCCGATTCGAGTGTCGCCGTCGCGGCCGATGAAGTAGCAGCGCAGCCCGGTGGCAGCGGCGCTGAGCTGGATCGGCGTGGCGGGGTGGAGCACTATCGCATTGGGCGGCGGCCAGGGGTAAACCAGCTCCTTTACCCCCGTCACAAGAATCACACCGGGCGGCGGCGGCGGCTTGGTTGGGTCCGGCGTTACCGCACTCACACTGGTCGGCAGCTGCAGGGGGACGCGTGTCGGCGTCGGCGTCGGCGTTCGCTGCGGCGGCTTCGGCGGCGGCGGCTTCTGCTGCTGCGCCGCGGCCAGCGAAGCCAAGACTATCGTAAACAAGACGGCCATTATCACGCCGGCTGCCATACTGAAGCGCTTGCGAGGGACCATAGAACTCTCCTATTCGATTCAAATCGTACTGACATGTTGAGAGCCAGCGCAGGGGGCGCTCTCAACCCTTTGCTCAACTCTACACCGCGAACGGAAACAGTGTCAACTCTTCGGTGCGTCAGGCAGGGCAGCGGCAGTAGGAAACCCCCCTGCGCGTCTGGTCCCGATGATTCCCCTAGGGGGAAGGCAAGAATGAAAAAGGATGCGCCCCGGCGCGGTGCCGGGGCGCGTCTTACTGCGATCTGCACTTTGGGGCTACTGCCGGGGCGGGGTCCTTTCTTTCGCAGTTACGCAGCAGCTTCTGCGTTCAGAATGGCCGCCGCCGTCCCCTTTGCGTTGATGGAGTGAGAATACCGCGTTCGGATCTTCTTTCGTGCAATTTTGCGGACCCCGGCCGTCGTGTCCGGGCAGGTATTCTTTATCCACGAAGTTGCACGAGGAGTAACCCTACCAGCTGGTATGCTTGACTGTATGATCGGCGTCTACGGTAAAAACATAGGGTTTGTTGAAGTCATAGGGCGGACTGTCCGGGTAGTAGGTGCTGACACGGAGCTTCTTTTCGGCCGGCAGGTAGTGGATCATGACCGGCTTGCCGGAGCCCGGATTGGTGCCGCTGAAGAGCTCCACTGCGTCGCCGCTGGGATGCATCTCCTCCAGGCTGCTGAACGACGCGATAACGGGACCGGTACGGGTGGCGCCGTCCGGGGCGATAAAGTAGCAGTGCAGGCCCCCATCGCCAGCAGCGACCAGCTGAATTGGCGTTGCAGGGTGAAGCACGATCGAATTGGAGGTCGGCCGGGGGACCGTCATATCGCCATCCGTGCCTCCATTCATGCCATTTCCGTTACCGTTTCCATTCCCGTTTCCGTTCCCATTTCCGTTTCCGTTCCCGTTTCCGTTCCCATTTCCGTTTCCGTTCCCATTCCCTTCCCCGCCCGTCGTGTCGGGCAAGGCCCGCGTCGCAGTCGGCTCCGGCGTCGGAGAGACCGGCTTCGGGGGCTGATTATCACCTGCATCCTGTGCGGCAGCCAACGAGGCCAGGATAACTGTCAGAAACAGGGTCAGAATGACGACAGTTGCCAACTTCAGGCGCTTTCTATGGAACATGAACTCCTCCTAATTGTAATCCACAAGGTCGATCCTGGCTTTAGACCAGATCGATTCGTGAAGAAATGACCGGCTTGCGTAACGCGAGTCAAAAAGATGCGTCCCGACCCGAGGGACGGGACGCATCCTATGCTAAGCCATCTGAACCCACCTGCTAGTTGGTGGTGGGATCATCAGGCGTGGTCTCGTTGGCATAGACCCAGTAGCTGTACGTTAATGCCTGACCAGCCGTGCCTATTGCGCGGAGGCGGTAGAAGTACTGCGTATTTTCGGCAGCTCCCACGCCGAACGGAACCGAAACGGTATGATCGACGGAGCACGTTGCAGGCGTGCCTGTGCAAGCGTCAGTGAGTGAGATAGCCGTCCACTCTCCACCGCTGCTCCGAACCTGTACCTCGTAGCTGGCAGTGCTCACCAGGACGGAGCTGGCGCTGGTTCCGTCTGCATCGAAACTCACGCTATTCCAAGTCAACTCGACGTTCTCGTGATCAGAGGCATCGGCCATGAACCCCGTCGGGCGGAGCGGCCTGGTCGTGACTTCAGCGACTGTCGCGGCTGTGGCATCCGCCCCCCAGACGGTCATGACGCCGTTGGGCAGAATCGCACGCACGCTATACTCGTACCGCGTCCCCGCCGTAAGGCCCGTGTGGGTGTAATGCATGACGTTTGCCGGGTTCAGCGGAATCGAAGTGTAGTCGCTGTCGCGTGGGGCGGCAGGCTTGTCTCTCCTCGGGATGAAGCGGAGCTGATAGGAAGTAGCATTCGGCACCGCAAACCAGGAGAGCTGAACCATGGTCTGTCCTCTCGATTGCGCCACCAGCGTAGGCCCAGCCGGTCTGGCCAGCTTGGTCGTGCCGCTCTCGTAGTCTGTCCAGTCGCCCTTGGCCGTTGCGGTCACCGCACGGACGATGTAGTGGTAAGTCGTGTTTTCGGCAAGCCCGGACGAATCGTCGTTAAACTCCGTCGTACTCCCGCCTGACACCTCAGATACCTCGCCAGCCGTGGGGGTGCCTTCGTCGGCGGTGACTCCCGTGCTGCCCCACGCGGGCGGGGTAGTGGTCGTGAGCCATCTCTGGATCTCATAGCCGGAAGCGCCTGTCACTGCATTCCACGAGATCTTGACCTGGGTTGTCGTGACGGTCCCATCATCGGCAATGACCGAGGCGTCCTCCACCATCACGTTCGTCGGCTTGGCCGGTTTCTGCGACATGGTTGTTGTGGCGGCCATCTCAGCCGACCAGGGGCCCATGCCGGCCGAGTTTTCCCCGGCCACCTGGTAGTGGTAGGTCCTGCCGGGTGTGAGGCGCATGTGGACATGCGTCATCGCGCCGGCGGTCACCGGGAGGTTAGTCCACGTGCTGGTCGGCAGCTGCCGGTACCGGAGCTTATATCCGGTTGCCGCCCCTACAGGTGGGTCGGCGGTGGTAGCAGCAGGCGTCCACGAGAGCCAGACCGAGGTGTCTCCCCTCTGCTCCGCGACCAGTGTCGGCTGGCCCGGCAGGTTCGCCTTGGTCGTACCGGCCTCGTCGGCAGTCCACTCGCTCCATTCGGTTGCAGTGGTGCCGTCTGCGTTTGTCATCACCGCACGGACGACGTAGGCGTAGGACGTGCCGGCGGCAAGCCCCGTGCCGGTCGGGCCGTCATCGGTGTAGGACGTCATCTTGGTCGTGTACTGACCGGTCACGCCGTCGTTTTCAACAAAATCTACCGCCGCCCACGCGGTCGGAGCCGGGCCCCACCTCATGACCTCATAGGCGATGTTTTCGCCCTGCACTCCACTCCACGTGACCTTGAGCTTGGGACCGCCACTATCAGTGGCGTCCGTCACTGACAGACCCGTGGGCGTGGCGAGCCGCCCTTCGGCGGTAATCGCCGAATCGGTCGTCGCGCTGTCCTCATTGGACCAGTCGCTGTTGCCGTTGACGTTCTCCCCGCGCACGCGGTAGGTGTATGCCGTGCCTGGGGAGCGCCCGGTGTGGGTATGGGTGATGGCCGGGGCGGAAACCGTCCCCTCCCGGCTGGAGGACCAGTCCTGGGTGCCGCTCTTCCACTGGAATCTGTAGGTTGTGGCGATGTCAGGCGTGCCCGCGGTCCAACTGAGATTGATACTGTCGGTTCCGGAGGCCGCCGCCGTCAGACCGGACGGCGTGCCCGGCAGATTCGCGGTCGCGGGGACCGTCGCCGTCTTTACGTTCGACCAGGCGCCCTGGACACCGTCGACTACCGCCTGCACCCGGTAGTGATAGACGATGCTGGTTACGTCAGCGGGAACGTCGGTTGCAGAATCATCATCAGTATCAAATACAGCATCGCTGTCAACGTGGGTAGTCCCCGACAGGAGGTTGGCAGGCAGGCGTTCATAGGTACCAGCGGCATCCGAGGTACCGTCGCCGACGATCTGTCTGCGTCGCTGCAGATCGTATTCCACGCTGGTTCCGGCTACCGGCGTCCACGAAAGCTCGACCCGAGTACGAGCCGGATGACTCAGAGACAGCACCGGGACGGCCGAAACGGTCGGCACCGTCGCCGTTCCGTAGTCCGAAAAGTCGCCCTCGCCGCCGGCGTTTTGTGCACTCACAATGTACCAATATTTCTTACCCGGCGTCAGATTGTTTGAGTCGGTGTGGGTAAGAACGTTCTGATTGTCGACGATGGTGTCCCAGTCTTCGATGACATCGTTATAGCGCAGCAGGTTGTAGCCGGTGGCGGTGGCAACGGCGTCCCATGTCAGAACGATGGACGATCCGCTGACCGAGGCGGCCAGGTTCTGCGGAATGCCGGGCTTTGCCGGCGTCTGCGAGGTGCCGGGGATGGTCAGTTCAAGCTGATTTGACCAGAGCGGCGGGTCGGCGGCCGGCAGCGGGACGACAACGTAGGCGTAGGTCTGGCCGGCGACTACGCTCGTGTCCTCGTAGGTACGCACCGTCAGTCCCGAAGCGAGGGGGGAAGTGCCGTATCCTGTCCCGTCGTCCCGCCACAGGTTGTAGCTGGTGGCGCCGGAAGTCTCGGTCCAACTGAGGTCCACCTTGCTTCCGTCCGGAAGCGCCCTTCCGGAGAGGACCGGCGCGACGGGATCCTGCGCGAAGGCCACGCCGTCGTGCGGCAACAGCCCCGGGGTCACCGCCGCCAAGATGAACACTAAGGCAAGGATCGTTGCTCTCAGCGTCAATCCATTCAATGTTTGTTTCATGTTTGATCTCCTGTTTGAGCGTTGGCCTACCAACGGTCATGCGTGACTGAATGGTTGGCGTCTACGGTGAAGATGTACGGTTTATTGACGTCGTACTGAGTGTCCGGATAGAAGGTGCTGATGCGGACCTTCATTTCGGCTGGCAGATAGTAGATGGTAACCGGCTTGCCCGAGCCCGGATTGGTACCGCTGAAGAGCGTGACTGCGCCACCGATGGGATGGTTCTGCGCAAGGTTGCTGAACGAATCGATGTAGGGGCCGGAGTGGCCGGCGCCGTCCGTGCCGATGAAGTAGACGTTCATCCCACCGTTGGCGGGGCTCAACTGGACCGGCGTGGCGGGATGACTGACAATCAGATTAGACGGCGGCCAGGGGGCCGGACTCATCATGTCCCCACCTTGATTGCCGTTGCCACCCTGATTGCCGTTCCCACCCGCGTTGTCCGGCAAAGTCCGGGTCGGTTTGGCAGGGTTACCGTTCTGGCCGTCGTTCCCACCGACCGAACTCGGCAGGGACCGCGTCGGGGTCGACGTCGGGTTGGGACTGTTCGGCTTCGGCGGTGCGTTCGTCTGCGCGAACGTTAAGGAAGCCAAGGCAACCGTCAGCAACAAGGTCAGAATAATCGCGATTACCAACCTGAATCGCTTCCGTTGGGACATGAGTTTCTCCTTTTCGTAACAGATAAGACTGACATCTCAAGAACTGAAGTGCGAGGCGCGCACCGCTTCCTTCTCAATGTCGAAAGTGCGAACTATCGGTACGTCTGCAACCTTGTTGTCAATGAAGTTTCCATACCTGAACCGGTCAGTCCGTCAGCCTGGTTGGCTACCCCGGTACTTACCAACCGATCTTGTGTGATGAGTGCCCAAATTCAGGTCAACCAAGTTGAATGTACAAGCAGATCCATTGCTTGCTATGCGCTTCCCTCATCGATTTCCTGACTGATGGCACTTTACACTATGAACGGAACCGATGTCAACCTCTGTAACCTGAATACTTTACACCATGAAGGGAAAGGGTGTCAACCCTCCAATTTGAGAAAAATAGCTTACACCATGAAGGGAAAGAATGTCAATTTCCAGACTTGGATACTGTACACCATGAACGGGAAAGGCGCCAACTCTTTGGATTGGACTGGACGCGCAAAAGCGGGGCGATCTTTGGGGCGCGGACAGGCCGGTTTTCCGGGCGCGGCGACCCGCTGACCCGGATTCCGGCGCGTACCCGAGGCATGGGGCCTGCCGACACGGTGCAAGGGCGCGTGCCCATAGAAGGGCGCTCGCCTCAACAGGGTTTCTCGGTAGACACATGCCGGCGATGCAGGGTGCCGCTGGGCGCTTATGCAGCCCATTCGGCCTGAAAACCCCGGTGAATGAAGAGTAAGACCACGCATGGACGATATGCCTACGATTTGGCTACGCAGCGACCGTTTGAACTGTTGTTGGTCCGGTGGCCGGAGTCGAACGCGATTGAGCGGCGGCGGGGCGGGAGCCAGGGGGTGAAGAGTCGTTGGTGTTTGCTTTGAGATTTGTGGGACCGGGGTCTGGGTTATCCGCGGTGAACGGCAGTTTTTGGTAGTCAGCCTTTAGTGAACGGCGAACTGCTTTTTGGCCACGGAGGGACACGGAGAACTGCTTTTTGATCCGCGGAGGACGCGGAGGGGCGCGGAGAACGACAAACGGCAGTTTTTGGTAATCAATTTTGAGTTTTTAGTGAAACTGCTTTGGGTCCGCGGCGGGACGCGATGAACTGCTTTTTTGTCCACGGAGGGGCACGAAGAACGGCGAAGGGCAGTTTTGAGTAGTCAGTTTTGAGTTCTTTGTGGAACTGCTTTGGGTCCACGGAGAAAGGCTTTTTGTCCGCGGAGGGGCGCGGAGAACTGCTTTGGAGGAAGTTTTACGATACTAAACCAATTGGGCATAGAGACAATAGATTATGGAGAGGAGATGAGAGAACAGGCAGCGATCCAGTCGGGGCGGGATTGCCGGCAGCGGTCAATATTGATAGAGAGCTCAATGATACATGGTGGGGAATCCTGGTTGAAGTTTTCGATGAATTGCATGCCAGGTCTGCGGGCGCGGGTTATGATCTTGACTTTTCTGACTTGGGAACTTGCATATGTGATCTCTTGAGCCAGCACAGTAGGCCCGTATTCACCAGGGCGGGAAGGCTCCCAATCTTGTGGTGTGAATCCTAATCGGGCATGGCAAGACGCATAAGAGTTGTCATTCCTTAGGTCCCATGTGTTGTCTCGCTGGTTTGACGCGCCCGCAGAACCGTCTTACGTAGACGGCGTCGGGGGCAGGTCCGGGGTCGGGGTCGGAGGCGGGTCCGGGGTCGGCGTCGGAGGCGGGTCCGGGGTCGGCGTCGGAGGCGTGTTCGGGGTCGGGGGCGGGGTCGGGGGTAAGATGTCGACCGGCCGCAGCGTAATTGCCGACACTGTCGACGACCAGCGGCCAGGCTTCTGCAAATGTGGAACAGCACGGACTCGATAGTAGTAGGTCAGGCCGTTTTCGAGGCCTGTATGAAGGAAGGACGATATGTATGGCCGGGCACGGTTTATGGTTCGCCATTGCTGCCCGCGGCTGCGGACTTGAAGTTGGTAACCTACTTCAGGAGATGAAGAATCGGCCGGGAATACAGCATCCCAATCCAGTTGTATCGAACCAAGGGTATTGGAGGGTGTGTAGGCCCGCAATGATGGTACAGGAGGTCGCGTAGGGGTTTCCACAGGTGTCGGAGGAGTCCCCTGATCTGGAGGGGGAGGGTCTGGGGGAGGAGGGCCAGTAGGCGATGCGATGGGGGTAGACGTCAGTGCAGCAGAAATGCGTTCAACACGTTCTTCGAGTGCGTCCATACGTTCAGACTGCCGGTCCTGCTCAAAGGCAAGTTCTTTGACCCAGACTGTCAATGTGTCAAGACTGACATCTTCAGCGAATAGAATGACGGGAAAGGCAAACAGGACGACAGTCACGAATGCAATGCCAACGGTTTTGCGGCTCATTGTGCCTCCGACATTTGACGAGACTAGATAGCCGTGTGTCCTCGGGAAGGGCGGCACTACTGCCCTGATTGGTTTTGAGTTTTCGGCCCGATCGTGCCACCGGAACCCCGGGCTGTCAAATCAGGGCTCCTCATCCGCGGAGAACGGCCTGGACACCTTTTTCCACGGAGGACACGGAGGAACACGGAGAACTGCTTTTTTTGTCCGCGGAGGACGCGGAGGGGCGCGGAGAACTGCTTTTTGATACGCGAAGGGGCGCGAAGAACTGCTTTTGTCCACGGAGGGCACGGAGAAACACGGAGAACGGCGAAGGGCGAACGGCAGTTTTTAGTTTTCAGTTTTGAGTTTTTAGTGAACTGCTTTGGATCCGCGGCGGGCGCGAGGAACTGCTCATTTGTCCACGGAGGACACGGAGGAAAACGGAGAACGGCGAAAGGCAGTGGATAGTGGTTAGTGGTTAGTAGCTTTGTTGGGTGCGAGGGGCGGTTGGAGGGGGGATGGCTGGCGCTGGGGCTGGCTTGGGATCAGGAGGACTGCTGGCGGAGGCGGGCGAGCTCGGCTTGCAGAGCTCGCTTGTCTTCCTCGGCCTGGCGGCGGGCGGCGGCTGCGGCTGCGGCCTGTTGTTCGGCCCTTTCGGCCGATTCTTCGGCCTGTTTGCGGGCGGCTGTGGCGGCTGCGATCTTCTTGACGGAGGCCAGATAGCCGGGAAAGACGTAGTTTGCGTAAATTTCGTCGAGGGCGAGTTCTGCGAGGGGCGGCTGTTTGAGCAGGTCTGCGCGGC
>JAPPKT010000124.1 GCA_028819675.1 Caldilineaceae bacterium
GACTGGCAGGCGCTATCCTGACAGAGTCGAGTCTGAGTTTTCTTGGACTGGGCGTTCAGCAGCCGACGCCGAGTTGGGGGCAGACATTGACGACCGCACTGCAGCTCCCGATTTTGGAGAACATGCCCTGGCGCTGGCTTCCTTCGGCGACTGCGATTGCCTTCGCGGTGTTGTCGATGAACTTTTTTGGCGACGCCTTGCGCGACGCATTCGACCCCCGCCAGCATCTGGACTAACCCCATCTTGGACTTGGTCTGCCTATTCGACGGACTCGCACATCAGACCAATTCCCCCTCTATGAAAAAGCTATAGTCTCGCATGGAATTGAGCGATGACCGGCGACAAATGCAGGCAGTTTCCAGCGGGAGAACGGCAGCTCTTCCTGGATGACGACGACATCGCGCGCATGGAAGGACTGCGTCGCGTGTTCCATCAGCCGCAGAAGCGGGGCGCGGTCATCCGGCGCGAGCCGGCTCTCGGCGGCAACCCGGAGATACGTTGTGCGCCGGTTTGGGATCCTGATGCGCGGGTGTGGAAGCTGTGGACTATCTGCATTACGCCGGAAGAGTTGCACGGCATAGCGGGCCTGTCGGGCTATCACGAGAGCCGGGACGGCGTTCACTGGTATCAGCCCATATTGAGAAAGGCGGAGTACCTGGGAACGCGCGAGAACAATCTCGTCTACATTCCGATGGGCGACGGGTGTACAGCCGAGATCCTGGGGGCTGTCTATGACAAGAGCGACCCGGACCCAGACAGGCGATACAAGGCACTGAGTTTCACCATGGCACCGGAGCTGGCGATCCTGTTCGCTACTTCTCCGGACGGTATTCATTGGACGCGTGTTGACATTCCTCCGATTGCATCAGGCGACGAGCCGAATTTCAGTTTCGATGAGGACAGACACCTCTTTATCGCCACCGTGAAGGTCCCGGGTCCATTCGGTCGGTCCCATGCACTGACGGTCAGCGAGGATTTTGAGAGTTGGAGCGAACCGGAGCTGGTGTTTCATGCGGACGAGGAGGACCAGGAGCAGGCTCGGCGGATAATTTCCGACCGGTTGGCGGACCCGATGCTGCAGCAGCCAGTTTTCAACCATCCGGAGGAGCACGGGGTTGACGTCTACAACTTCGCCATCTCCCGTTACGAGAGTAGATACATCGGTTTTGCCTCGATGTTTTACCATACGGGGCGGGCGTGGAATGACCGCAACCATGACGGCTTTCATCACGTCCAGATGGCGTGCAGCCGAGACATGCGCAGGTGGCAGCGCATGGGGGAGCGTGCGCCGTTTATCGGGCCGTCTCCTCTTGGGAGCGGGGCGTATGACACGATGCAGATTCTGGGACCCTCCTTTCCGGTGGTGAGGGGCGACCAGCTCTGGTTCTACTATTCCGGCATCCGGCACCGCTGGCGTCCGCCTAAGGTCAGCCCCGAGCGGGCTGCCATCTGTTTGGCTACCCTGCGGCGAGATGGCTTTATCTCGCTGGACGCTGATGCAGACGGCGGCGTTGTCACGACCGCGCCGTTTCGCTGGGAGGGGGAGCGGCTCTATCTGAATGCTGAGGCCGGGAACGGCGAGATCAGGTGCGAGCTTATCGGTTCAGAGGGTAGGGAGCTGGCCGGATATGGTCGGGATCAGTCCGTATCCCTCACTGGGGACGGCGTACGCCAGCCCGTCTACTGGGACAAGAAGGCAGTCATGCCGGTTGAGGCTGAAAGCCCGGTGCAACTGCGTATTTGGTTACGGGACGCACATCTTTACAGTTACTGGTTCGAATAGGGGGAGAAATGGCATCAGATTCCAGCCGCATTTTTGCACGTATGGAGAGGCAGCTATTTTTCGACGACGAGGACATTGCCCGAATCGAAGGGCTGGAAAGGACTCTGCACCAGCCCAACAAAAAGGGGGCGGTCATCCGTTCGGACCCAAACATGGTGGGTGTTGGTGCTGACGGCGCACCCGTCTACCGGCCGCAGACGCGGACGGCGCCTGTATGGGATGCCGAGGCGGAACTGTGGAAGTTCTGGACGATCGGGGCAAAGTTGGACTGGAACCACGGGCGCTCCTCCTACCACGAGAGCCGAGACGGGCTGCACTGGTACCAGCCGTCCATAGGCCAGCTGGAGTACCAGGGATCATTTGACAACAATCATGTTGCCATCCCACTGGACGAGACACGCACATCGGAAGCGCTGGGTGTGATCTATGACGCCAGCGATCCGGACCCGAACCGCCGCTTCAAGGCGATCAGCTTCATCATGGAGCCCGATCTCTCAATCATCTTTGGGGTATCTGCGGACGGGATCGTATGGAAGAAGCATGACGCGCCGGCTATCCTGTCCGGCGATGAACCGAATTTCAGTTTTGACGCCGCAGACCACCGTTACATAGCTACTGTCAAAGTGCGGGGAAAGTGGGGGCGGTCTCACGCGGTAACCACGAGCCAGGATTTCGACGAGTGGAGCGAACCCCAACTGGTCTTTCAGGCGGATGACGAAGACCAGGAGCTGGCGCGCGAGGTGATCGCGCGACGGCTGGCCAATCCCGCATTGCAGCAGACGGTGGTCAACCACCCGGAAGAGCACGGGGTGGATGTCTATAATTTCAGCATATCCCGCTACGAGAGTCGTTACATCGGGTTCGCGTCCATGTTTCACCACGTGGGCCGATCGGTCGACGGCCGCAATCACGACGGCTTTCATCATGTGCAGCTGGCCAGTAGCCGGGATATGTATACGTGGGAACGGCAGGGCGAACGCCAGCCGTTTATCGACTCATCTCCTTTGGGGGGTGGCGCTTACGACACGCTACAGATGCTGGGACCGTCCTCGCCGGTGCGCCGCGACGACGAGCTCTGGTTTTACTACACGGGGGTCAAGTTCCGGCGGCCTCCTGCGAAGTGGGACCCGGACTACGCGGCCATCTGTCTGGCCGTATTGCGGCGGGACGGGTTTGTCTCGCTGGGCGCCGGCGAAGAGGGCGGTTCGTTGGTGACCGAGCCTTTCACGTGGGAAGGGGAGCGGCTCTATCTGAACGCGGTGGCGGACGAGGGTGCGGTCACTATTGAGTTGCTGGATGTCGACGGCCAGCCTGTGCCCGGATACGGTGGGGAGGACGCGACCAGTTTGAATGAAGACAGTGTTCGACAAGCGGTTGTCTGGGGCGAGAACAGCCGGATGCCTGATCCCACCAACGGGCCGGTCCGACTGCGCATCAGTCTGACGAATGCAGAGATTTACAGCTACTGGTTCGAGTAAGCCCCTGTCGAAGTGGTAAGCTGGATTTCGGAACCTATCTCTTAGCGCGACTTGGTCATAGAATTGCTATAGGAACTTTGGTACAACTGTGAGGAACGGACAATGGGTGAGACTGCGAATGCCGTAGAGACAACCTACGCCTCGGAAACTCCGAGCTCGCGAGAGCAGTTCGAAAGGGACCGCAAGTCGATGCCGGGCGGGGCGAAAGGAGCCTACTTTTACGCACCCTATCCCATCACCATGCAGCGGGGTGAGGGTTGCTACCTATATGACATCGACGAGCGGCGACGTGTTGACTTTGCCAATCACCATACCGGTCAGATTCTGGGACACAACAACGACGCCGTACACGCGGCGGTCGAGGCACAGCTCACCAGAGGCATTGCGCTGGGCGCGCCGACGGGTGCAGAAGGCGCGCTGGCGGAGGAGATGTGCAGCCGCGTGGCGTCGCTGGAAAAGGTCCGCTTTTGCAACTCGGGAACAGAGGCATCCTTGCACGCGATCCGGCTGGCGCGAGGGTTCAGCGGGCGTCCGAAGATTGCCAAGATGGAGGGAGGGTACCACGGCAGCCATGACCTGGTGGAGGTAAGCGTTGCGCCGCCGGTGGATAAGGCGGGCCCTGCCGACGAGCCTTATTCAGTGCCGACGGCAGGCGGCATGTCTCCGAATGCCCCCTCAGAGGTGATCGTCCTACCGTTCAACAATGAGGAGGCGCTGGAGCGGCTGATCCGCCGTCACCGCGACGAGCTGGCCTGTGTGATTCTCGACCCCAAGACGGGTATCCTGCCGGTGCGCAAGGATTACATACAGGCTGTGCGCCGGGTTACCGAGGAGAACGACGTGCTGCTGGTTCTCGACGAGGTGGTCGCATTTCGCGTCGCGCGCGGCGGCGCGCAGGAGCACTATGGTATCAGCCCGGATCTGACGACGTTCGGAAAGTTAGTGGGGGGCGGGTTCCCGGTGGGCGCGTTCGGCGGCCGGGCGGACATAATGGATCTGTTCGACAGCAGCGGCGAGCCGACCGGATTCTTCCAGAGCGGCACATTCAGCGCGCATGCGGTGGTGATGGCGGCGGGTCTTGCCACATTGCAGCAGCTGACACCGAGTGCGTTCGAGCATCTGAACGGATTGGGGGAACGACTGCGGGCGGGGTTGGAGGCGCTCAGCGCACGCATCAGTACGCCTCTGCAGGCGGTGGTGCTCGGCTCGCTGTTCAGCGTCTATTTCACGGATGAGCCGCTGGTGAATTACCGAAGCCTGGCCGGCAATGACGGTGGGATGGCGCACCGCGTTTTCCTTTCTCTCCTCAACCAGGGTTATTTTCTGAGCCAGGGGCTGTCGATGAATGCGTTATCGCTGCCGATGGAGGATGAGCATATCGACGGGCTGGTGTCAGCATTTGAAAGGGCGATTGAAGAGAGCAAAGTTTAGCAAAACATTTTGCGGTATCTCCTGAGGCTCGCGGCCGGCAGGGACAGTGATCGCGGTTGTCACGCCTCATACCAGTTCGGTTGAAAGGACCAACCATGTACGCAATCGACTTTATTTCTGAATTCAGCGTCAACCCGATCCCTGAGCCGGATACAACGCTGGCGGCACTGCTGAGTCAGACGGAGGAGCACGACACGACGCTGACGCTGACAACATCGCGGCGGGGCCTGGTCAACCAGATCAACACGGAAGCCGTGGCCGAGACTCTCGAGATTACTGCTCAACATCCCCGTCTTTTGGCCGTAGGCACGCTCGATCCCCGCTATTACCTCAACTGGCGGGACGACCTGCAGGCCTGTGTGGACGGGGACTGCGTGGCGATCCGTTTCGCGCCAGGGCCGCAGAATTGGAGTCCCGAGACTCTTGTCTTCGAGCACATGGTTGAGGCGGTCGGCGCCGCTGGGCTGCCGATCATTGTTGATTTCAAAGGATCGGACCAGGCGTTGAGCTGGATCCGGAAGGTGGCGGAGGTCTGCCACAGGCACGGCGTAAATGTCGTCATGAACGAGGTCAGCTATGCGCATATGGGCGAGCTGATTACGGTCATGCAGGTGTACGAGAACGTGTATGCCGCGATTCGCTGGCTGTGTCTGGCGGACGGCATTGAGGTGATGGTGGAGGCGGGCATCGGCGACAGGCTGCTCTATGGCAGCAACTCGCCCAAGTATTCGATTCGTTCACTGCGCAACCAGATCTTCATGGCGAAGATTTCGGATGAACAGAAGCAGGCGATCCTTGGGGGCAACGCCCTGCGGCTGCTCGACATGGACATCGAGGAGCTGCCTGCGGAGCCACTCATGATCAGGGCTGAGGCGGACCTGCCGGATGAGCCGATCATCGACGTTCATGCCCATGTATCCGGTTTCCACTGTGCGGAGCCGTTCAACACGCGCTTTGAGACGAACGTTCCTGAGATGACAGAGCGGTGCAATATTCAGTACACATTCGTGTCCTCGTATAACGCCATCAACTATGACATGCGCGAGGGAAACGCGGACACGCAGGCCTTTCTCGATCGTTACCCCAACCTGCGGGGCTACATTGCCATAGACCCGCGCGATCTGGCCGGTTCGGTTGAGCAGATGGAGCGCTATTTTCAGGATCCCAGATTCGTGGGGGTAAAGCTTTATTGCCCCTTTGGCGGCAACATGGCGACCAAGCGGATGCAGGACCTGTTGGACGAGATCGCGAAGTTTGGCCGGCCTACCAAGATTCACATGGATGAAGGGGGTTCACCTTATCCAGGCGTGCGGTCGGCGGCGGAGCGCAATCCGGATCTGGTGATCATCAAAGCGCACGGGGATGATGCGGAGGGCGCGCGGCAGGTGGTGGATCTGCCAAACGTGTACTTTGAGTTCTGCAGCAGCGGCATCAATGCGGGCACCATCCGCCGGTCGATGGACATTCTGGGGCCGGAACGGATCCTGTTCGGGACGGACCAGCCGCTCTTTGCGCCATGGTTCGAGTACGGGGCGTATGCCGATGCGATTCAGACTCAGCGAGAGGCTGACCTGATCTTCCGCGAGAACCCCAGACGGATCTTCCGCCTGGACTGACATGGTGCGGGGTCAGAGGCTTAGTAAACACCATTCGCCGAAACGGTTCGCGCAGTTCAGGGACATACAGGATAACGCGGCCGAAACTCTAAAAGGAGATTTCTGAAATGGCCATTGCAATCGAACGCAACTCGCCGCCGGTGCGGAGCGGATCGTTCGGGCCCCAGTGGGACATGGGCGAGGAGGAGATAAACGAGTTGATCGAGGTGATCCGCTCCGGGAAGCTGAACCGGCTGAGCGGCACCAAGGTCGTCCAGTTTGAGCGGGACTTCGCGGAGATGAACGGTGTCAAGTACGCGCAGGCGGTTACGTCGGGGACGGCCGCGGTGCATACGGCGGTGGGCACTATCGACCCCAATCCGGGCGACGAGATCATCACCACTAGCATCACGGATATGGGCACGATTATCGGCATTCTTTACCAGAACGCGGTGCCGGTTTTCGCGGATATCGATCCCCGGACGGGCAATCTCGACATAGCGGATGTCGAAGCCAAGATCACGGAACGCACAAAGGCGATCATCGTGGTGCATCTGTTTGGCAATCCTGCGCCGATGGAGGCCTATGTTGAACTGGCGCGAAAGTATAACCTCTATTTGATCGAGGACTGCGCGCAGGCTCAGCTGGCCGAATACGGCGGACGTCCGGTCGGCACGTGGGGCGACTTTGGCTGCTACAGTTTTGGCGGCAAGCACATGACGACGGGCGACGGCGGTATGGTGATCAGCAACCGGGACGATTTGGCGGAAAGGCTGAAGTGGTTTGCGGACAAGGGCAATCCGCGCAGCCCGATCTACGAGCACTACTATCTGGCGCCCAACTACCGGATGACCGATCTTCAGGGCGCGGTGGGGATCGCACAGCTGAAGAAGGTGACGGACGCGGTGCGGCACAAGCAGTGGGTCGCCAACCATCTGAACGAGGTTGTCGACGGGGAGGCGGGTCTTTCATTGCAGCCGGTCCTGCCGGAGGCGACGCATTCGTACTGGGTCTACGGTTTCCATGTGGACGCGGCGGTTATGGGAGCGACGGCAGAGCAGTTTGCGGCGGCGTTGCAGGCGGAGGGCGTGCCGGCCAACTCGCCTTACATGGTGTATCCGGTCTACAAGTACCCGGTGATGGCGCAGCAGCGCGCGTATGGGACGGCTGATTTCTCCTATGCGGGCGAGAAGGCGGCGGCCATGGATTATGGCTCGATGTCGCTGCCGGGCGGGGAGAGTTTCCTGGAGACGGCGGTGGTGATGCCGATGAGCCCCTCCTATACCGACAAGGATGTTGACGATTTCAGCACGGCGATAAAGAAGGTCGGCGACTACTACCGTTCGAAACTGTCGAGCCAGGGCTAAGAGATATGTCTATTCAGTTTACGTTCCGGCCGCGGGTGCCCGTTTTTGACGCCAATGTGCGGGTTGGCGATCTTCACTATCATCCATCTCCGTGCCGCAACCGGGACCAGTTGCTGGCGGAGATGGACCGGCATGGGGTTGACAGGGCGCTGATCTATCACGCGCAGACGGAAGAGGTCAGCCCAATAGACGGAAATGGATTTCTGGAAGAGTGGCTGGACAGTGACAGGCTCTTTCCCCAGTGGTCTGTCACGCCTACGCCCGACTCCCTGGCGCAGGTGCAGGGATTGCACGAGCAGGGGCGCGTGCACAGTGTTCGGTTGCACAATGCGCGTAAGGTTGGGCTGCCCTTCAGGCCGTGGGCATGCGGGACGATGCTCTCGTGGCTGAGCGAGAACCGGATCCCGTTGTGGATTCCGCTGCCCGATGCCGATGCGGACGAGCTGGCGATGACGCTGAGCGCCTTTCCGGAGCTGGTCACGGTACTGGTGGGCGCCCATTACAGCCACGCGCTGTGGGTGCGGCCGCTGATGACGACGCTGCCCAATGCGTACCTGGAGTTGAGTCGCATCGAGCCGCTGGGGGAGGTAGAGGCGCTGTGCGAAGAATATGGGGCCGAGCGCTTTGTGTACGGCTCGTGGTATGACCGCTTGGCGATGGGGACGATGCTCTTTTACCTTCACCATACCGACATCAGCGAGTCGGACCTGGAACTGATCTGCGCGGGGAATCTGCACCGCATTCTACAGGGGGAGGGCCGGCATGATTGAGGAGCAGAGAGTCATTGACTTTCACGGCCATACCGGCCGCCTGGACCTCTACAACGGGGTCGACGATCCCGATTTGATCTTGCGTGCGATGGATAAGGTTGGGATCGATGTCTCTTGCGTTTTCAACATTTTCCATCCAGACGGCACGACCGGGAATGACATCACGGCCCGGTTTGTGGCAGAGCATCCAGACCGCTTTGTCGGGTTCGCGTACGTGTCGCCGATGATGGCGGAAGGGATGGTTGCGGAGTTGACGCGGGCGATCGATGAGCTGGGGCTGGTGGCGATCAAGCTCTACCCGCCTTATACGCAGTGGGACCTGAACGAACCGATCTGGCATCCGATCTATGAGTTTGCCAATGAGCGCGGGCTGGCGATCATCTTTCACACGGGTTCGGACCCGCATTCACACCCCGGACTGCTGGCTGACTGTGCCGCCAAGTTCCCCAAGGCGAACTTCGTGTCCGGCCACGCGGGCAATGTCGCGGAGCCGCGGGCGGCGGCGATCAGAGCGGCGCAAGAGTATCCCAATATCTATCTTGAGACGTGCTCGACGTTTAGGACGCCGGGCGTAATCGAGCAACTGGTGAGTGAGGCCGGTGCGGACAGGGTCCTGTTTGGCTCGGACATTGCGCTGATGGACTCGCGGCCGCAGTTGGGGAAGATCATTACGGCCGACATTTCGGATGAGGCGAAGCGGCTGGTGTGCGGCGGGAATGCGGCGCGGCTGTTGGGGATCTGAAGCGGGTCGGGTGGAGCGATTGATTGGGCTTGAGTGCCAAAGGACATTTGGCAGGGGATAGCGAGTCGCTTGTGTTTCCATGATGCAGCCCGTGGGAGGTCAGTTCATGGACTACAGTGAATCCGATCGCGAATTCTGGGAAGAGGAACTGGCTGACTTCGTACCGCAGAGAGTTTTCGATGCCCATTGCCATCTGTTCGATCCGGCGGATATGCGACCCGACGCGCCGGTGACGACGCGATCGTATGCGGACCTGGAAACGCTGCGGGCCTGGGGCCGTCTCATGTTCCCGGGCCGGCGCATGAATTTCCTCTTGTTGGGGATGCCCAAGGTCGGTATTGACGTGGGAAAGCATACCGAGATGCTGGCCGGGCAAGTCGCACTGGACCCCTCTTCACGGGCCAATCGTCTCGTCACTCCATCCTGTGACATTAACTGCATAGAGGAGGATATTAAGCGTACGGGCTTTATCGGATTGAAGCCCTATCGGGTCTTTTCGTCGACCGGTGATACAGACTATTGCAGGATTCATGAGTTTCTGACGCACGAACAGATGGAGCTTGCCAACGACCGCGGCCTGTGGGTCACGATGCACCTGTCGCGGCCGGGTGGTTGCGCGGATGAGGCGAACCTGGCAGACCTCGAAGAGTACACGACGCGGCGCTATCCCCGGATCAAGTGGATCCTTGCCCATTGCGCGCGCAGCTTTACCTACTGGCCAATTCGAGAGGCGATTGACCGGTTGCGCGACATGCCAAATATTTGGTACGATCTGTCGGCGGTTACGACCATGCCTCCTTTTCTGACGTTGTTCCGAGAGGAAGATCTGAAGCGGATCTTCTACGGTTCGGATGGTGTCGACTCAGCTTTCTTTCACGGCAAATACGTTACATTCGGGCGATACTGGTATCAGGTGGAGCCGAATGAAGAACAGTTCAGCTTCGCGCACACGGACGCACGTCCGGTTCTGTGCATTTACGAACAGATCATGGCCATGAAGCAGGCGGCTGAGATCGCCGAACTGTCCAGGGACGACATTGAAGGCATCTTCTGGCGCAATGCCATCGAGGCGTTTCAGATCGATTTGTAGGTCGAGACCGCGGCTGCATAGAGTTTGAACCGACCAATTTGAGTGAATTGACACCGGTTTGGCACAGTGTGGATGTGAACCGAGACTAAGGGTACAGGAGGAAGGAACAGAGAGTAGCGACTGCCTTAATTGATAGCCCAAATAGGATAAGCCTATGAGTCACATGCATCAGCGTCCGGAGTTGGGTCCAACACCTGGCCCGAGTATAGCGGAGATGGAGGAGGGGCTGAGACGATGGGCGGCTGCCCGGCCTGGAATCATGCAGGTCGAGACCGTAGGTCGTACACCGAAGGGGCTACCTGTATTACTTTGTCGCATCAGCGATGCTAACGTTGCCGACGAAGACAAGCAGGTGGCCCTTTTTACTTCGACGCACAGCGGCGTTGAGCGGGTAACGACGGCCGGCCTGCTGCAGTTGATAAAGTGGCTTATCGGCGATGATTCTCTGGCAGAGGAGATTCGGCGGCGGCAGATTGTCCTCATCATGCCGGCGTGCGAACCGGAGAGCTATGACCGAAAGCTGATCGACGTTGCCGAGTTTTTCGCCGGCCGCAGCCGCTGGGTCTATGAAGGATGGGGGTGGGACGGACCCCTGGATCCTGAGAATCAGCCTGAGGCGATGGCGGTGAAGGAGGTCGTGGACCGGTACCAGCCGGAGGTCCACCAGGACGTGCATGGCATCTGGTTTGAGCAGTCGACGATGACGGAGAGCACGGGGATTTCGTGGGCTTCGAATCTGTACCGCGGGTACTGGCGAGCGATTCCCGATCTGATGAACCAGGCGGCGGAGGATGCCGGTTACCTGACTACCCGAGGCGAGGAGAGCGCCGGGCAGATGCTGTCGACTGTGCCGGTCGAGGGCGTGGAGCGCTGGTTCTATGGAAGTACGTCGACGCCGAAGGTCGTTTGCGGGCTGTATTCCTACATCCAATACCATAGCATCATACAGACTATGGAGGTGGGTTGGGAGGAAAGCACGGTGCTGCGGCTGCGGCGGCTGCTGCAGGTCGGCAATGAGGTGTGGCGCGAGGAGCCCTATGCCGGCTACCCCGCCAATCAGGTCAGTTGCCGGTCGTCGGTGGCTATTGCCGGGTGGGGCAAGACAGCAGCGCAACGGCGGGCAAGCAGGGTTGAATTATGGCGAAAGTTGCCTCAGATCTCGCATACGTGCGGGTGGCCCGAGGCACGCGACGGCGTTGTGGCATTTGTCTCAACTACACCGGAAAGCCGGAACTTGTATGCGCCGGGAGACGCATCGTCGGCGCCGAATCTAAACGAACCTAATCTGGAGCCGATGTTTGCCAAGCTCAAGCAGAATCCTCGCTTTGACGGCGATGCCCTGGACGAATTTCTCGGACTGTCGGTGTCGCGTCAGGTAACTTGGCCCCAGGTAGAGTATGAAGGGCCGGCAGAGCCGATCCAAAACGGTCTTGCCATCCGTCTTCGCCTTCCCCACCCGGACGTGACTTTCAAACATCTCAGATTGGATGGACACGTCATGGAACCGTCTGACGTTGACGGCTATTTTGTGTATCACAACCCCGGCACCATCGTGCAGGTCAACATTCCCCCCGGTAAGGTGGAGGACTTTCATGTGGTGACCGCTGTATTCGATTCGGCTGCGGAGCGGACATCGGGATTCCACCCTCAGGACTGGGACCTGAACGGTTGAAGCGTTGGGACCAGGTATGGCTGAGGCGACTGCTTCATCTTGATATTGGAGACTGGGAGGTGTCATGCCGGAAAGATGTGAACTTTGTGAATCGTGAATAGGGTCTGGGCAGCCTTCGGTCTTTGCGATTCCGTGTATCGGCAGCAAGCGAGTGATGACATCGGGAGATCCTTCGATAGACATACAGAGTTATGGGGGAGATATCCAAGATGAAACGCTATACTTTGCCAATACTGATTGTCATTTTGGGGCTGTTCGTTGCAGCCTGTGTGGCGCCGGCGCCGGCCGCTGGGGAGGCGGGCGCGGCGGACGCTGAGGAAGCGGCGGAGCCTGCCGTCGAGCAGGTCATTCGCTACGGCATGATTCAGAGCATGAAGACGTTTGACCCGGCCCGGGAGGGCGGGTTTGGGCGCTTTATCATGCAGCATGTGTGGTTGCCGCCATTCGTTGCCGACCCGGACGCGAATCTGACGCCGGGAACGTGCACCTCGTACGACGTCAGCGAGGACGGGACGACCTACACGCTGCACGTGAATCCTGAGGTCAAATGGTCGGATGGAAGTCAGTTCACGGCCGGTGATATCAAGGCCTGGTTCGAATATGTGGTTAATCCCGAGAATCCGGCCGGTTGGGTGCCGCCGAACTATGCCGGCATTGTGGGCTATGATGCGGTGCGGGACGGCAGCGCCACCGAGATGGAAGGGCTGGTGGTCGTTGACGAATTCACCCTGGAGATCAACCTGAAAGAGGCAGATCCTCTGTTCATTTACAAAGTGCTTGCCAACTACAACTCATCCACGGCCAAAGCTGAACAGGCGTGGGCGGACCTGAACGGGGAGTGGTGGACCAACGATCCGCTGGTCACGGGGCCGTATACGATCGAGTCGTGGGATGACGATGTGATGAGCTACGTCTACGTGCCCAACCCGAACTATTGGGGAGAGAACACGGCATCAATTCGGGTCGAAGTAACATCGGTGCTTGCTGAAGAGACGCTCAGCCTGATGTATGAGAACGACCAGTTCGACATCGTCATCTTCACAGGCGCGGCTGGAGATGCGCTGTCGCTGAAGTATCCGGAAGATGTCGTGCCGATGAACTACCGGTACAGCAACATCTGGGGCTTCAATCCCAACCTGCCGCCCATGGACGACCCGTTAGTGAGAAGGGCGCTGATTCACGCCATTGATCACGAACGCATCGTACAGGTCATCTACGGCGACACGAAGGATCCGGCGGCGGGTCCCATCTACCCGGGCCTATCGGGCCACCGTCCGGAAATTTTCGATGAGGCCGGCGCGCTTCAGTATGATCCCGAACTGGCCAAGGAGGAGCTGGCCCAGTCATCTTACGGATCGGCCGAGAACCTGCCCAAACTCAATCTTGCGCTGGGCACGCCGGATGCCGAGTGGGTGCGGGGCATGGAGATGATCCTGGAGATGTGGCGAGACACCCTGGGCATCACGAATGTCGAAACTAAGCCGTGGTGGAATGACTGGGCACGCGGCGATGCCAGGGCGGACGTCGTGCACATGGGCGGCTTTGGCTGGGGTACGTTGCCGGACCCGGGACATGCAGTGTGGCGGGCCGCTTACACCGGGAACGCCATGAGCCGAATTCGATACAGCAATCCCGAGGTGGACGCGCTGCTTGACGAGGCGATGTCGCTAAGCCGCGATGATCCTCGCTTCCTTGAGCTGGTACACGAGGCGGAGCGGATTTACCTGGAAGACTACGTCTGGAAGCCTTTCTTCGTGGTCTCCTATTCGTGGCATGCGAAGCCCTGGGTGCAGGGCCTGCAGGGCACCTGGTATAACAACTGGTACAACATTGAAGAGGTAACTGTGACGGAACGGTAGCCTAGCGTTTGACTGGTGTGGCGAGAAGGGAGGCTGGCTTGGGACATGAGCCAGCTTCCCGGATGCCCGCCATACGTGTTTGGCAAGTTCCGGTTCCTGCCAGAGGGCTGAAATGAACCAAGACACAGGTTTCGCCCAGGAATCTCGCGCAGGAAGCCGCGAGATTTTTCTTTGGCGCGGCATTCGCGGTTCGTCAGGCGGTGTGAGGAGAGGCTTCAGGTAACGCACAAGGTGACAGCTTCAGTTCATTTCGTATTGCGAGAGTGACGAGGAGAGTACAGATTGTTCAAGTATTTGATCATGCGCGTGCTCGGCATCATCCCGCTACTGCTGGTGGTTCTCGTGATCATCTTCACTTTGGGCCACATGGCGCCCGGCGACCCGATTGAGATGATGTATGAAAGTATGGAAACGGTGGTGGCTACGGAAGAGATGGTGGCACGGGAGCGAGCGCGGCTTGGTCTTGATCAACCGCTGCACGTGCAGTTCGTGAGATATGTGCGCAATGTTTTTCAGGGTAACCTGGGCGATTCGATTGTACGCAGCCGCCCCGTGTTGGGCATGATCCTAAAGGTTTTCCCTATTTCGGCTCAGGTGGGGCTGCTGGCATTTGTGGTTCTAGTTGTAACCGGCATACCGTTGGGCGTTTTGGCGGCGGTGAAGCAGAACACGGCGGTGGACTATTTTATTGTGGGCGGGAGTCTGTTCCTGCGCACCGTTCCCGTATATGTTCTGGCGCCTCTGCTGTTCATCATCCTGGTGCTCAGGCTTGACGTGATGAATGTTCCTTACGGTTGGAAGGGTATCACGCATCCGAATGTCATCATGCCGACTCTGATGCTGATCCTGTTTCCACTGGCGGTCGTGATTCGGCAGATGCGAGTTGGCATCCTGGAGGTGGCTGAGAACGATTACGTGCGGACGGCACGGGCGAAGGGGCTAAGGGAGCGCCAAGTGATTTTGGGGCATGTCATGCGCAATGCGATTACGCCGGTGGTGACATCGCTGGGGTTGATCGTTACGGGCTTGATCACGGGTTCCGTGTTTGTGGAGCAGATTTTTGGCATCCCCGGCTATGGGAATCTATTTGTGACCTCGCTTATTCAGCGTGACTATCCGCTGATGATGGGCTGCACACTCTTTGGGGCCTTCCTCATCATGATGAGCAATCTCATCGTGGACTTTGTTTACCCGTTCCTGGATCCCAGGGTGACGCTGTGACGAGTCAACCCTCGAGACAGGAGGCTGAGCAGGCGTCTTCCAAGGCCAGACACGAAATCCTTGCCGGTGAGCTCGACAGGCCGGAGTCCGGGCAGAGAGGATTGTGGAGCGATGCGTTCCGGCGATTGCTGCGGAACCGTCTGTCCCTGATCGGCCTGATCATCGTTCTCTTCACCTATATCACAGCAATTGCCGGGCCGTACCTGGCGCCATACGACTACCTGGACCAGAATCTTGAAGAGATTGGTTTGCCCCCCAATGCGGAGCACTGGCTGGGTACTGATGACGTCGGCCGCGACTATTTCAGCCGCCTGCTGCATGCAATGCGGACGGCGGTGTTGATTTCGATTCTTGTGCCACTCCTGACTCTTGTCATTGGTGTGACGCTGGGTACTGTGAGCGCGTATTCGGGTAGGGCGGTGGACAACACGATTATGCGTCTGGCCGACGTTGTGATGACGATCCCTACCATTCTCTTTGCCGCCCTGATCAATGCTTCGATTGCCGAACCACTGGAGGCCGTGATGGCGGCGCTGCAGGACCAGACGGGGTGGCGATTTCTGACCAACACCGTGTACGTGGACTATCTGATCGTATTCAGCGCGCTTTCGCTTATCTCGTGGCCCGGTGAGGCGCGGCTGATACGGGGGCAGATTCTTTCGCTGCGGGAGCAGGACTATGTGCTGGCGGCGCGTTCGGTCGGTGCGACCAACAAGCAGATCATGCTTAAGCACCTGGTGCCGAATTCGCTGGGTCCTGTCATTGTAAGTTTCACGTTCAGCATGTCGAACGCCATGATTCTGGAGGCTTCCCTAAGTTATCTGGGTATTGGTATACAGCCGCCCGGGGCCAGTTTGGGGTCGATGATCAACAGATCGATGCCGTCGTGGCGGACGTGGCCGCATCTGATCGCGATCCCGGCCATCGTGTTGGGGATTGTGACGCTGGCGATCAACTTCCTTGGTGACGGCCTGAACGACGCATTGAATCCGCGGCAGTCAGGCAATTGACGAGGGCGAATCTTGAACTTTCGTTGGAGTCCTCGGATATGGTCTCAAGGATCGGCCGACAGTGGTGAGCTGCTCTCTTACCCGTCGCTGCCGGAACTGGAGTCCTTTTACAGGGAACTGCTGGACGAGTTTTCGGGTTTTGTAGCCCTTGAGAAGGCAGGTGAGTCGGTGCAGGGGCAGCCGATTTGGCTGTTGACGATCACGGACCGGGATGCCAGCGGCGAGGACAAACAGCGCGTCCTGATGGTTGGGCAGGAGCACGGGCAGGAGCGGAGCGCCAGCCTGGCCTTGCTGGAAGTGGCGCGCTGGCTTGTTACGCCTGAGGCGGCCGAGATTCGCCGCAAACAGAGCGTCGGGCTGATGCCGGTCGTGAATCCTGATTCGTGGGAGGATCTGCGGTTCAACAATGTGAATGACGTGAACCTGTATGCCGATTACTCTCTTGATGGCGAGCCTACCCAACCGGAGTCCCGGGCAATCGCGGACGTACTCGCCCGATTGCAGCCGGAACTGTTCTGCTCGCTTCACGGGACGGAGTTTGGCTGGAAGTACCGTATGGGAGAGAGTAACGGGTTTTCGTGGACAACCAGCCAGTTCGATCGCGCTCACTCGCGACTGTTTATCGAGGAGGTCAACCGGGCTGCGGAGTCAGCAGGATTTCCACAGGACCGAGGCGAGGAAGAGGCCGAGCGGATTCTGCCGTGGTTGCCGGGCAATGTTCACCATTCGTATTATTCGGGCCAACGCATAACGTCGTGCGTGCATGCCTATCACCGCTATCATACACTCGCTAATACGATGGAAGTCCACCATCCTCTCAGCGGGCTGATTCGCTGCAGGAGGATGCTCGAACTCGGCAATCAGCCGTGGCGGACTGAATCGGTCGCCGGCTATCCCGTACGGACAATGTTCCAGCAGGATGAGACCTTTGTTGCGGCGTATGGGCAGACAGCGGCTGAACGCCGTGCCAGCCGGGTGGAGCTCTGGGCACATTCGAACCAGTTTGTTGTTGCTCGAGGTGTCAACGAGCCGGTGGGTATGGCTCTATCTGCCTTTTCTCTGGACCCTGACGATTTTGATCGCTGGCGATCATTGGAAATCGACAGTTTTCTGCAGCAGTATGGAGAGGAGATTGGGGTAGATCTGTCCGAGATGCGCGTCCGTTGCCAGCGGTTCGCTCGTTTTCAGAGTTTGCGCTGCGATCAGATCAGGCCGGTTGGGAATGGGCAGGCCAGACCCCTGTTGCGAGCGGCCAGCCAGGGTTTGGCGTTGCGCCTGCGGTTGCCGAACCGGTCGGATGTTCAGCGTGTGTGGCTGGACGGACGACCGATTGACCCGTCGCCTCGGGATGGCTACGAAAGCTGGCAATCGGCAAACGGATTTACAATCCTACAGGTCAATATTCCGCCAAGGGCCGAGTCCAGTCAGTTCCAACGTAACTTGATCGCGGCGGAATACGGGGCACCGCGCACCGATCAAGGGAATCCGGCGGCAGCAGAAACTAATGAACTGTAAGTGAGCCAGAGCGCACCGAATTAATCCCTTAGCAGTCGGAATTTCAGATTCGACTTTTCAACAGCGGGCGGTAGGGGGCAACCCGACCTATCGCCCGCTGGTCGCGTCTTCGACCGCCGCGATCAGTTCTTCCTCATTCCAGGTTACGGCGACGGCGCAGTAGTTTTGGTGACTGTAGAATGGGTTGTTTTCGGCCTGGCGGGAGTCAGCAGCAAGCCGCATGGAGGGGTTGTAGTAGTACATGGTGACCGCTTGACCGTTGCCGCGGAC
>JAPPKT010000632.1 GCA_028819675.1 Caldilineaceae bacterium
ACGCCCCCTCTCCTACAACACGCCTCATCGAACCGGGTGTCGATATTGGTGACCGGTGCCTACTTGAAGGTGTCCAGCCAGACCACGTCCCGCCTGTCCCATCAGATCCCCGCAGGTGCCGGCCCTGTGCCTGCCCTCGCACCCGCCCCAACTGGCGGACCCCACCGTACGGCCAGGCCTGGCGCCTGCACTGCGTCTCGCCCAAAGACGTTAAACCATTCCTGCCACCGCTGTCATGATTCCCCACCAGACTGTTCCCTCCCAAAACCTATGATGCATCCAGATTTCACCCCTACGCACGCCGGTCGTCCCGTGAAGCTCGGTTGACGAGGGGCGACTCACCTCCTATACTTGGAGTCCGTCACCTCATCCGTTGAACATCAGTGGTACGGGTGCCCATAGAGTAGGCCCATACAACGATTGGAGACGAGGCTTCTTCTCCTTGCAGCCCTGCCCCTTTCACTCCTTTCAACACCCAGGAATCACGAACGATGAAAACTCTTTACCTGCGCGCGCCGGCCGGACTCGATGGCGCTTACCCCTATTTCGTCGAGGCAAACGAGGGCCGCTTCCCCTTCGAGGTATACGATCCCGACAGGTCGACAGCTGAACAGTTTGAGGGCGTGTCCGTTGTCATAGACCCTGGCGGCGCAGTGGGCACGCGTGCTCTGATCGACGCAGGCCTGGCCGCGGGTGTGAAGCTGTGGCATGTCACCACCAACGGCACCGATCATGTAGACGTAGCCTACTTTCTGGAAAAGGGGTTGCCGCTGGCCAATTCGCCCGGGCGGTTGAGCGCAGTGCCTCTGGCCGAACACGTAATCATGCTGATCCTCTGCTTTGCCAAAGACCTCAAACACAATCGGGCCGATGGCTGGCAGCGGGCGATGGGGGAAGAGCTGGCGGGCAAGAAGCTGGGGCTGATCGGCTTTGGCGCCAGCGCGCGCGAGGTGGCGCGGCGGGCGTGGCCGCTGGGCATGCGCATCATGGCGACCGACGTGGTGGCGTTCCCTCAGTCCGAGTTGGACGAGTTTCACGTCGAGTTTCTGGGCGGGCCGGAGCAGGTTGACCAAGTTCTGGCGGAGACTGATTATCTGTCGCTGCACGTCCATCTCAACGCGACGACCCGTCACATGATCGACCGGCGCGCCGTGGGGCTGATGAAGCCGTCCGCGGTTCTGCTCAACATTGCTCGCGGCGGACTGGTCGATGAGGCGGCCCTGGTCGAGGCGCTTCAGCAGGGCGGGATCAGGGGCGCCGGGCTGGACGTGTTTGAGGAGGAGCCGCTGCCGGCCGACCACCCGCTGCTGCAGTTGGACAATGTTATACTCACGCCGCATTCATCGGGTCTTACGCCGGATACGCCCCGTAGGCGTATGGAGGCTGCGTTGGCGAACGTGGAACGCATCGCTAACGGGCTGCCGCCGGGCGATTTGGTTACGGCGTTGGTGCGGTGACTCTGGAGCACAGTGATTCGTTGCAGAGTGTCTTTCACCTTCAGGCGCCGCGCCTAGGGCGGCGCGCTGGCGGCCTGACGCCTCTGATGCGACTGCTGCTACTCGCCCTCACTTCTTGACGTACCCTTGAAACTACATCACTGTGGATGTTCGGACATACCCTATGGCGGTTGCCGCTTCCGTGACAACTTGAACCAATCCTGTTCCGGACAACAGTGTATTCCAGACCGTTAGCTCAGCAGTGCCCATCAGTTTCCGGGACGGCCCCGCGCGTGTGGCCTGAAACTACCTGCAGGAATGGGGTCACTCCTTACTCCTCTCATCAAGGTCAGGGCTTGCAGTACTCGGGCACGTAGGCGCCCTCGCCAAAGGTTTCGGCGATCAGCCTAGCGATCTCCGGGTCGTAATCCTCCAGCTTCTTTCCTCGCGTTTCCTCAGGCCGAAATGTGTATTCGCGGAACCAGTATGCGACCGTTTCCGCCCAGTACTCACGGGCATTCGTTGCCGCGTACGCGCTCCGCCACAGTCCGGCGTCCAATGCGGCGTTATAGAGGGCGGTGACCCGGGCCTTGAACTCCTGCCCGTCGAGTTGGTCCTCAAGCGCGAACTGAATTATGTGCGCGAATTCGTGGATCAAAATGTAACAGGTCCTATCGTCTTCCGGCGTGACCGCCGCCCATCCTGTGGCAGTCGGAATGGCTATTCCGTGGTAGTTCCTTCTGTGATTCCAGAGTTCCGGCAGTTGGACAATGTACTCGTCCAGCTCATTCGGCTTGAAGATGACGATCCGAAGACGGTTGGCGGACAGCTCTTCGAAGAAGGCGGGTCTGCCGGAGAAGATCGCGGTAACGACCTCGCGCACCTGGTCCAACTTTCCGTCCGAGACCTCGCTGGGCGCGACAACGACCACGCCAGCAACCTTCAGATATTTCTGATAGAAGAGATCAAGGCCTAGAGACGCGGGCGGCGGCGGATACCGCTGCGTCACCACGATTGCCTGCCCCCGTGCCGACCAGGGCCCGCGCATGCCGGCGGCGTCGCGGGCGCGGGCTTGGTAGTAGTAGTTGCGGCCGTCGGTAAGGACGGAATGTGTGTAGGTCGTGTCGGTCAGGGCGTCGCCAAGCGGGTCCCAGCGGCGGTCGAGGCTGTCCCACACCCACAGATCGTAACTTGCCGCGTTCGGGACCGCCTCCCACGTGAGCGTGACCTGGCTGGCGCCGACAATCGCGGTCAGGTTGCGCGGCGCCTCCAAGGGCCTCGAAAAATCGGGCTCAGTGCATGCGGGCGGATTGAGACTCTTCAGTATGCCGTCCACGAAACTGTGCGGATGAGACAGGACTGCTCCTGCTGGCAGGCAGAGGCGGTTACCCCATAGGCGCAAAACCCTCAGGTTGACGAGTGCACTTAGGTCGGGGACCGGCCCGCTGAAATCGTTGTTGCTGAGGACTAATGATTCCAGGTTGATGAGGGTGTGCAAGTCGAGCAGCAGACCACTCAGTTCGTTACTACTAAGATTCAAGTATCTCAAACTGGTGAGATCGCTTAGGACCGGGGAAGGGCCGGTCAGTCCATTGTAAGAGAGATCCATGCCCCCTAAGCTGGTAAGGGCGCTCAGATCGGGGATTGGGCCGGTCAAGGCATTGTGAGAGAGGCGCAGTTCTTTCAGGTTGGTAAGAGCGCTCAAATCAGGGATCCGCCCGGTAAGCCGGTTGCTTCTGAACTGCAGAAAAGTCAGGTTGGAGAGTGCACCCAGATCCGGTATCGACCCGCTCAACCAGTTGAATCCCAAGTCAAGATGTGTTAGGTTGGGGAGTGCGCTCAGATCCGGTATCGACCCGCTCAAATTGTTGTATCCCAGGTCAAGATGTGTCAGGTTGGGGAGTGCGCTCAGAGCCGGGATCGTTCCCTCCAACCCGTTATTTTGGAGGCGCAATTGCGTTACGCGTCCGTTGCTATTCGCAGTGACGCCGTACCAGAGATCGATGGGCTTATCCGTTAGCCAGTTGTTGTTGCGTTTCCAGTTGGCGCCGTCAGTTGCGTGGTAGAGCGCGATGAGTGCGCCCTTATCCGTGACTGCAGGAGTTGGTGTTGCTCCTGGTGTTGGAGTGGCTGTTGGCGCGGGGCCGCAGAACGGCATACCCAGTTTTTCCAGGTCACTGTTCCTTACGATGCGCAACTCAGCGGGAATACAGCCGCTAAAAGTATTGCCCGACAGGTAGAGAAAGTCTAGGGAATGGAGGTTGCCAAGCGTGGTCGGAATCGTGCCGGTTAACTGGTTGTCACGGAGGTTCAACTCTCCCAGGATTGGGTGGTTGCCAAGCGTGGACGGAATCGTGCCGGTCAATTGGTTGTCGCGGAGGCTCAGAAGTGACAGGTGGGAAAGTGCGCTCAGATCCGGGATCGGTCCGGTCAAACGGTTGTGATCGAGGTAAACGGTTTGCACTTTGGCGGGGAGTCTCAGATCCGAGATCTGCCCTGTCATCTGGGTGTCCCGGAGGTTTAGAGTTATCAGGTCAATGAGGGCGCTCACATCCGGAAGCGGCCCGGCCAGATTCCTGTTATGACTGAGGCTTAAACCAGTCAGTTTGACGAGTGCGCTGAGATCCGGGAACGGCCCGGTCAGATTTTCGTTATAGCCGAGATCCAAAACAGTCAGTTCAACGAGTGCGCTGAGATCCGGGAACGGCCCGGTCAGATTTGGGTTACCGCCGAGGTTTAGAACAGTCAGATTAACGAGTGCACTGAGATCCGGGATCGGCCCGGTCAGATTTGTGTTATGACGGAGGTCCAAGACTGACAGGTTGATGAAGGCGTTCAGGTCTGGTAGCGGCCCTGTTAAATTGTTGTTTTCGAGTTCCAGAGCGTACACGCGTCCTGATAAGTCGGTAGTGACGCCGTACCAGGTAGACAGCGGACTGTCTGTCAGCCAATTTTCGTTGTGCGTCCAGTTGTCGCCGCCGGTTGACTCGTAGAGCGCGATGAGGGCGCCTCTCTCGGTTACGGAGGTCGGCGTGACCGTGGGCAATGGCGTGGCCGTTGCGGTAGCAGGAAGCGCGGTTGCAAAGGGATAGTCCAGCAGCCAGCCGCTCGTCTCCCCCGCCGCGTTCAGCGCACGGATGGAGTAATAGTAAGTCGTCCCGGCTGTAACCTCCGTGTGCGCGTAAGTTGTGCCGGTCAGGGCGCTACCCCCTATAGGCTGCCAGCCGGTTCCTGCGTTCCACCACGCCAGGAATTCGTAGCGCACTGCGTTCGGCACCGTTTTCCAACTCAGGAGGACGCCGCTCTCTGTCGCCCGCGCCGTCAGTTGCGGTATGCCAGGTTCAGGCGCCGACGCGGTTGCGGTCGGCGTTGACGTAGGTGTCGGTGTGGACTTATTTTCAAGTGCTGATGTCGGTGTCTGTGTTGGAGTGGGTGTAGCTGCAAACGTTGATGTGGGCGTTGAGGTCGCGCCCCCTGTCGCCGCGAGCGCGGTTGCAAAGGGATAGTCCAGCAGCCAGCCGCTCGCCTCCCCCGCCGCGTTCAGCGCACGGATGGAGTAGAAGTAAGTCGTCCCGACCTTCACAACCGTGTGGGTGTAGGTCGTGCCGGTCAGGTTTTCGCCGCCCAGCGGCTGCCAGCCGGTCGCCGCGTCCCACCACGTCAAGAGCTCATAGCGCACCGCCTGAGGCACCGCTTTCCATGTCAGGATAACACCGCTCTCTGTCGCTTGAGCCGTCAGTTGCGGTATGGCAAGTACGGACGTCGACGCGGTTGCGGACGGCGTTGGCGTCGGACCCGGCGAGGGAGGCTGCGTGCTTGTTGGCGTCGCGGTCGCCAGCCTGGCCTCGGGCATAGTCGCCCTGGCGTACTCCGACCACGCGCTGGATGCGCCGCTTACGTCCACTGTTCGCACTGTATAATAGTAGGTCGTGCCGGCTGTCAGCCCTATATGCACGTACGAAGTGCCGGCCAGGTCACCTTCGTCTAACTGCTCCCAGCCATCGGCGCGGGTCCATGCCCACAACTCGTACCGCGCCGCGCCGGAGACGGCATTCCAACTGAGTTCAACCGTGTTCGCTCCCGCGAGGTTCGCGGTCAATATAGGCGCGTTCAGGGTTTGCCCGGTTTCACTCTGTGCGCGGGTGATATCGGTGTAGAAAAGGATTGGAATGAGCACAAAAAGGAGGGCAGACGGAAAGAGGATGCTGCGGGCTTTCACGGCTGCTGTCTTTGCGCTGAGTTTCACGGTGGCACCTCCATGAATTCTTCAACGCCGGCCTCGTTCTTTGGGCCGGAGCGTAAAGCCTACATTAGAAAGAGTGTTCTTGTCGAACATCTGTGTGCAGCGGTTCTGAGGGCTGTGATCAGTGGCCTGCAGCTGGCCGGCGGGCTGGCTGACGACCCTTCTGACCAGAGGTAGAATGCCGCCGAAAGCTGTCCTTGGTCTTTCTGACAGTCGCTGTTTTACCTATGGACAAATGCAGATCTGTTCGTTGAATGGCGTAACCGGTATTGGGCAGTTTTGCGGGGATCTGTATGGAAGGGCGGAAAAGGACTACGGGGATCTCTTTGGGATCGCGAACAAGGACTGATTTCGGGCTGTTTTGGCGGCGGTGCGCGAAGTGGGATTCGTCCCCCCTCGCAAGGGCGTCCAAATACGGCCGACCGCTAGGAAACTGTAGTCAGGGGAGTCTTCTGCTGGGTAGCAGCGTCTGGGAGACATTTCTTGGTGCCACAACTTCGGCGTTCGTCACCAGTTTGGGCGTCTCTTGAAGATTGTGTGAGGTCGAGAGCGGCGCTGGGAACGACTCTTGTGCGGTCGAAGTTCCGAGAATCGGACAGTAATTGTAGAATGGCACTTAAATCTGGCGTATCGGGCTTGCCAGCGAGAGTCCGAGGCGCTGAGAGCCGCTGGCAGATGCGACCCGGAGGATGCAACTTGCGGCCTTCCCTGTTGATTCCATTTCAACAATCGAGACTAACGGAGAGACTATGACGAAATTCAAAGTGGCCATGGTGCATATGGACCCGGAGGAACTGCCCGAATGGGTGCCAGAGACGATGGCGAGCCATGACATTGAGTTCGTGTTCCAGGAATGCGAGACGCAAGCGCAACTGGTGACCTGCGCCGAAGATGCCGACGTCGTGTGGATTTTCGGCGGCAGTCACATCGTGACCGCCGATAACGTAGCCGATCTGCAACGTTGCGGCGCATTGATCCGTACCGGCAGCGGCACTGATAACATTCCGATCGAGGCCGCGACCGCGCACGGAATCATCGTCGCCAATACGCCCGAAGCCTTCAACGACGGCGTGTCGGACCACACGATCGGGCTGCTGCTGGCCGTCGTTCGTCAGATTGCCCTTCAGGACCGGAAGGTGCGCGCCGGTATCTGGGACCGCTACGCTGGCTTCCCGGGCTGGCATCTGCAGGGGCAGACGCTGGGGCTGATCGGTTTTGGGCATATCGCCCGCCTGGTCACGCGCAAGCTGAGCGGGTTCGAAATGACGGTACTGGCGCACGACCCGTTCGTGAGCGCCGAACTGATGGCCGACCACGGCGTGCAAGCGGCATCAATGGAGGAGGTGCTGTCCGGTTCCGACTTTGTTTCGCTCCACTGCCCGCTGCTGGACACGACCCATAAACTGATTGGAGAACGCGAACTGCGGCTGATGAAGCCCCGGGCGATCCTGGTCAACACCTCTCGCGGCCCGGTGGTGGACGAAGTGGCGCTCTTCCGGGCGCTCACAGAAGGCAGGATCGCGGCCGCAGGCCTTGATGTGCTGGAGCAGGAGCCGCCGGAATCGGACAACCCCCTGTTCAGCCTGGACAACGTGGTCCTTACACCGCACATCGCAGGCTACTCCGATGAGTCGCTGGATAACAGCTGGCGGCTGTCGGTCGAGACCGTTCTGGATCTGGCGCAAGGGCGCTGGCCCCGTTCTTACGTCAACCCCGGCGTGAAGCCGCGCTGGCAGCTGCAAAGGAGATGAGGGCATGAAGGGATTAGAGTTGAAGAAGCGCCTGCATGCAGGAGAGCACGTTTACGGAACATGGTCGGCGTCCACCGACCCGCTGGTGGCGGCGACGGTGGCGCAAGCCGGTTTCGACTGGATGAGCATCGACATGGAGCATTCGCCGCGCAATGTGGAGTCGCTGCGCTACATCCTGTGGATGATCCTGGAGACGCCGACGGTGGCGATGGTCAGGGTGAAGGACAACCGGCCGGATGAGATTAAACAGGCGCTCGACAATGGCGCGAACGGGGTTGTCGTCCCTCTGATCGAGTCGGTAGAGGACGCCCGCCGGGCGGTGGCCGGATGCAAATATCCGCCGGACGGCGTGCGCGGCTACGGGCCCTTTATGCCATCGTTCGGGGGCGACGACCGCGCCTACCAGAGCACTGCCAATGATGAAACCCTGGTGTTCATCCAGGTCGAACACTATCGCGCCGTCGACGTAATCGAAGAGATTGCGGCGCTTGAGGGCGTTGACGGCTTTATCATCGGGCCGAACGACCTGACGCTTTCGATGGATATTTTCGGTGCCTGGGAAAGCGAGGCGTTCATCAGCACGATTCAGCGGATTGTGCGGGCGGGTGACGCAAACGGTGTCCCGGCCGGTTTCCCGGTGGATGTGTTGGGCGGGGCCGAGGCCGGTATCGCCTGGGTAAAGGAGTATGCGCCGACACTGCGGCTATTGACGATTGGCGGGGATCTGGGCTTCGTATCTGCCGGTGCTGAGGCTGCACTACAGCAGATCAGGGTTCCAAGCACATAACCAGACTAGAGTGTGCGAGCGAGAGAGCTTATGCAAGGCGCGGGCGAGTTGCCCAGTTGAACGATGCGGTGGGCACTGTCCTGCTTCGTGGTCCAGCGAATGTGGCCTCCCACACTGAAAAAGGAGAATACGAAGGTACACTGAATCAAGAATAGGCACGCGCGCGCTTGCCTGCGCTGTTGGTTGTTCAAAGGGAGCTGTGATCTGTCAGTTTTCCTCAGAGCCATCCCAAAACCCCCACCTTCCTACCGAATGGGTCCTGCCCGGGCCTATCACCCTTATCTCATCAAGCATATAGTTCCCCAGCCAAAGGCCACCGGCAGAGCCTTCCCCAGATCTTGCCTCGGAGCCGTCGCCAGTGCCGTCGACAATATTTAGGATAACGGGAAAAGAGGAGGACAATGTGCGCACCAAGTTCATTTCCATGCTTCAGACGTGTGCGAATGTCATGACCAGGCCTGGCGTACAGACTTTCGCCGCCGAACGAAGCAAATCCTCGGCCAACTTAAAGACTGCACTCGCGTGGATTCTCCTGGCCGGCGTATTCGCTGCGTTGCTCGATATACTGCTGACTACGTTGACTGAAAAGTGGGTGATACCACCGAACGAAGTGGATTATTTCCTTCCTTCCGACTTAATTTTTTTGATTGACGGAGCCAACATATATCTCAAATCCAGACTCATTACTCTGAATTTTGAGTTCGCGAAGTTATATGGCTGGTTGTGGGTGCATTCGGGGCTGTTTGACCTTGCTGCCGAATTTGTCTACGGCACCGTAATTTTCATTCTTGAAGAAATTCCCGGCTGGCAACGGACCATTGCCAAGGCTTTGCTGAGCCCTGTTTCTTTCCTGGTCAGAGTGGGCATATTCCACTGCGTCGTCACCTTTTGGGGCGGGCGAGGGCAGTTCGGTCGTTACGCTTACCTTTTCGCCGCAATTGCTGTACCGATAACTTTTCTGAATTCACTCCTCGATTTCTTGCCTCTGGCCGCGGCTCGTCTTGTGGCCGTCCTGCCGGGCTCCTCTTATATGGCAGGTCAATACTGGTACTACTTCCTATTAACAACCAATAACTATGCCACCTCTCTCATAGTCCTGGCGTACTGGCTTGTTCTGATTTATTTCTCGACGAAAGTGGAGCATGAGATGACATGGTGGCGAGCAGTCATCGGTGTCGTGACTTCGTACCTGGTGTTCTATGTGTTTTGGACCGTCTGGCCATCTGGAATTATGGGGCTGTTAGAAGCCGCGAAATTACTTCGGGAATGACCTGTTACATCTTCATGCGCAAACAGTTGACAACCGTGTAGTCTCGTCCCCTTTAGCATCAAAAGGTGACATTCGTTAGGAGTTGGCGATGAGCAAGTCTACGAATCGGACAATCGTAAGCTCTATAGGTGCAGTGCTTATCGCAGTCACAGTGAGTGTGATAATCCGGTTGGCCTTTCAGTTCAATAGTATTGAGAGACACCCTTGCGGGTCGGATAGAGGGGTTGTTTTCAACTACACCGATCGTGAAATTCACCTCCAGGGTCTTTCACTTCAGGAGGACGGGGGAGTTCAAGATTCAGAAGCAGTACTCGCCCCAAACCAGTCGTCGGAAGAAGCTGGGATTTGTAGTGTCCACGAAATGACGGTGAGAGGGGTTAAAGATTGGTTCTATAAGGGAATAGAATTGCAACCAGGAGCGTGGATGGTCATTTCGACCAACTACACCTATTGTACCAGTGGAAAAGATCCTGTAACAGGGAAATGGTATGAAGTTCTATGCAGCAAAGAGCCAGCCAACACAGAATAGCTGGCAGGCCCTCCAGATCTGAACGCGCTCCCTACACCGAAAGAGCACTACATTTTAAGCACTACATTTAATGCACTTAGTTTCGCTTAGCAGAAAACAGATGTCTGGAAGAAATCGGGACAGATTAATTGTCACCAACGACTCACGCGCGCAGGCACAGCCAAGTTTCTCAACTATGAACTCATTGTCCAACCTTGCAATTGAGTCCCCGAACCGGGCGCTTAGCAATCCGCGCTCAAGAGCTTCCCTTTCAGCTAACCGCTGATACCAAACATCCGCGCCGCGTTGCCGCCCAGTATCAGGTTCTTCTCTGCTGTCGTAAGAAATTCGCAGTGCAGGCGGATGTAGTCCACCGACTGTTTGTACGTGCACCAGAAGCCGCCGCTGTAGGGCATGTCGGAGCCCCACATCAGCTTTTCCACGCCGACCTGGTCGATCAGCCACCTGAGCATCTCCTGTCCATCGCCATAGGGGTACTCGGGCCACTTGGCCTGCATCAGGATTTCGGCGTTCATGTGGGGCCGCTTCAGCAAAGTTATCACCTCGTCGGGGATGCCGATTTCGTGAATGATGGCGGCCGGCACCAGCCCGTGCGTGATCACCGACGGGATGTCATCGTGGGCGTCCGCCCAGCGGCTCAGCTCGCCAACTCGCTCCATGAAACCTGCCACCCGGTCCTGCTTTCGGGCGTCGATGTACCAGAAAATGGGAATCCCCAGGCGGCGCACCAGTTGCCACAGCGGCTCGAACTTGGCGTCGTCGATTCGGTCCACGTAGCCCCGTAAAGCGAACAGCTCCACGCTGAAGTAAAGCCCTGTGCATCCCAACTCCGTGACGGCGCGTTCAAGTCGCGCCAGTTCCTCCGCCTCATGCCCTTCGGTCTCCCGGATCTGCGCCAGTGCGATGAATCGGTCCGGGTAGCGGCGCATCGCCTCGGCATAGTACTCGTTGATGTTGGCGCCGTAAACGTGGTCGCTCTGGAGAATCCCCCGGTCCACGCCGGCGACCTCCATCTCGGCGATCATTCTTTCCGGGGTCGCCTCCAAGTTCTCCAGGGCGGGTGGATAGAACTGCATGACGTAGTCGACGCCGTCTACGGTGAGCTCGGCCTGGCCGTATCTGCCGAAACGGAAGTTGAGGTCGGGCATGGCGTTGATGTCGTCGGAGGGGAAGTCGAGCAGCGGCTCCTTGACGCGTGCGCCGTCCTCTTTGCGCCAGAAGTCGGTGAAGTCACGCAGGTGATATTGCCACAGTTTGAGCGTGAGCGCGGCGCTGGCCGCACCCGAGCCGGTGGCGAAGCGGCGAAAGATGTGGGAGTGGGCGTCGATGACGGGGGATTTCTCCTCATCCTCCGAGTCGACCTGCCGCCAGCCTCCGCCGAAGAACTCCATCTTTCTCTCTGTTGTCATCTTTCCTCCATCCACGACTGAAAGTCGCTTTGCCGCCAGGTGTAATTGGGACGATAGCCCAGCAAGCGGGTGGCCCTTTCGTGCGACCAAAGGGAGGTATGGCCTTCCAAGGGCTTCTTGAGGGGTATATTCGGGCCGGTTGCGTTTGCTTCTCCTTCGCCAAACAAACTCCGTAAACGGTCGATAAGCAGAGGTGTCAGCTCTCTGGAGCAGGTGTCGGCGCCATTAATGAGAAACACTTCGTGCCTGATCGTGTCATTTTCCAAGGCCAGGCGGAAGGCCTGCGCGGCGTCGCGAGCGTCTGTAAAGGCCCAAAGGATTCTACGCGGCGCCGGCGGACCCGGCGACGGCCAGTCGCCCTCGTCTTCTATCGTCTTCAGGTAACGCTTTCGCCACAGCTCTTCGACCGTAAACTGCTGCGCCCAACCGGAACCCACGGCCACATCGGCGCTGGCGCGTTCCAGATACCAGTTGTTGTTGATGCGCAGGCAGATGGTCTGAATGCCGAAGGCGTCGGTGTAACGCTTGCAGGTCAGCTCGCCCAGCAGCTTGCTCAGCCCGTATTCGTCCTGCGGTTCACAGGGATGCTCTTCGTCAATCGGGAGGTAGCGCGGAAGAATCTCCCGTTTTTGGAAGGAGAAACCGGTTGCCGCGCCGGAGGAGGCAAACACGACTTTTCCGATCCCCGCATGGACCGCGGCTTCGAGGACATTGACAGTGCCGATCACGTTGACGTTGAGCAGCTGCGCCGGCGTCGCCCGGCCCGGTCCCGGTATGGCCGCGAGATGGATGATGGCATCGTGGTCCCGACAGGCTTCGGCAAGCTGGGCGGGCTCCATGATGTCGCCCTGGACGGAACCCGCCCCTTCTACACGCGGCGCAGTGCGACTGAAGCTGGTCACGGAATGGCCAGCCTGGAGGAGTTCCCTCAGGACATATCCGCCAATGGTGCCGCTGCCTCCCGTTACGAGGACCTTCAACATTTAATGTCTCCCATGCGATCCAAGGATCCTGGAGAATCGGCAGCCTGCGTTCTGCACTGAACAGAGCGCGAGGCCGTCAAGCTGGTTCACCATTCACTTTCCCTAGTCCTTCGTCTCTTCCCAAAGCTCATGCACCGCGGCGACCTCCCACCAGGCTGGCCCCACCGGCTTTTCCAGCAGCATGGGCCTGATGAATGCAGCCGCCTTTTCCAGGCCTTCCTGGATTTCTATGTATTCGCTCTCCATTTCCAGGGTCAGGATGCCTGTATAGCCGATAAACCGCAGGGTCGAAATGACCTCGCGCCAGGTGCGTTCGTCGTGTCCCCAGCCCGGTATGGTGAATGTCCACGAACGATTCTGGTACTGCTTGAGGTCGGTCGAGTCGAAATAACCGCGCAGGCGCAGATTCGGTTCGTGGATCAGCGTATCCTTGAGATGAACCGCCTGGATGAGGTCGCTCAACTCGTGGATGGCGGCCAGCGGGTCTATCCCCTGCACCCACATGTGCGAGATGTCGTAGTTGCAGGCGACCACCGTGCCCAATTCGTCGCGCAGGCGGCGCAGCTTGACCGGGCTGTGAACCATGTCGTTGATCTGCATTTCGAAGCACAGAGTTACGCCGTGGTCGGCCGCGATCCGGCCGTGCTCCTTCCAGTAAGGAAGCAGGCGTTGTTCCCACTGCCATTCGAGAGCGTCGCGCAGAAAGGGCAGGTCGGTGTTGATAATCCAGGCCGGCAGGCTGTCGCCCTCGGCTCCTTCGGGCAGACCGGCCACAAGGGCCAACCGCGCGCAGCCTACCTTCTCCATAAGGGCGCACGTCTTGCGAAACTGGCGCGAATAGTCCTCTGCAATGCGGCGGTCGGGCACCAGCGGCGTCCCGTGTCCGGCGAACGAGTAGATCTCGAGGCCGTACCCGGCGTAGATGTCCAGCCAGCGCTCCAACTCGCCCTGATCTGCGAGCAGCTTGTCGACATCACAGTATTTCCTGGCCCCGGGACCGCCCGCCGCCACCTCGACTGCCTGTACGCCCTGCTCCTGGCAAAACTGCAGGCCCTCTTCGAAATCAAACATATTGATAAAGAAGGTATTCATGCCGAGTTTCATGTCAACTGCCTTTCGCGTGGAGACTGGATGCGACCCGGGAACTGTCGGCGCGACTCGCCAGTGCGCTGGCGCCTTTGCAGCGAAAACTCACCTTAGCACGGCCATCATAGTAAGGTCCGCGCAGTTCGTCAATCACCTGAATTGACCGGTAGGCAGCGGTTAGCGCAAAACTGCAGGTCGTGTATACTATGCCCAATCCACTCGCCATAGCCCAGTGAAATTACTCGCCCGCCACGTACCAGGAGCACAAGAGATGACCCAGACGCGGAAGATGGAGGGTAAGCGCGTACTCGTGACCGGCTCCGGCACCGGCATCGGCCGCGGTGTTGCCCTGGAGTTCGCCCGCGAGGGCGCGGCCGTCGTGCTGCACTACGCCCATAGCGCGGCCGGCGCGGCCAGCGCAGTTGACGAGATTCGAGGCGCCGGCGGAAAAGCCGAGGTTATCCAGGCGGATCTGGCCGATATCGACGCGGTGAAGGGGCTGGCGGACAAAGCAATCGACTTCCTCGGCGGGCTGGACGTACTGGTGAACAATGCCGGCATCACCATGAACAAGCCGTTTCTCGACGTGACACCCGAGCAGTTCGACACGCTCTACAATGTGAACATCCGCGGCATGTACTTTCTGACCCAGGCCGCGGTCCCCACCATGATCGAGCAGGGCGGCGGCGCGGTGATCAACCTGACCTCAGTCCATGCCTTCGCCGGAATGACCGAGCACACGATCTACGCCGGCACCAAGGCAGCGATCGTCGGTTTCACGCGTGTCCTCGCCCTGGAGCTGGCGACGAGAGGCGTGCGCGTTAACGCCATTGCGCCCGGCTGGATTCTGGTTGAGAATCATCTAAAGGTGCTGGGTGAATTCGACCAGCAGGAGGCCGGCGCCACCATTCCGGCCGGTGTGATCGGCGCGCCGCACGACATCGGCAAGCTGGCCCTCTTTCTCGCGTCCGACGAGAGCCGTTACATTGTCGGCCAGACACTCGTGATCGATGGCGGCATGCTGGCAATCATGCCCCTTTCCGGCGACTTCCGCGACCCGCGACAGGAACAGTGGGGGCAGGGCTACGTGCCCGGTCTCTGATTAACATACCTCGCGCAACACCGAAGGAGAGCGGATCATGCTTTTCAATCGCGCCCGCGCTATCGACTATATGCGGCAATACGGGCTAGATGTCCTGGTTGCGACATCTCCGGTCAACATCACCTATTTCACCGACTACTACTGCTGGATCGACCCGCTGTTCAAAGAGTTCATGATGGTGCCGGGGGCGTCTTCCAACCTGGCGCAGGCCTATGCCGTCTTCCCGCTTGAGGGCGAGCCCGCCCTGGTCGTCAATCCGTTGTTCGCCGCCAACGCCGAGGAGCTGTGGGTTAAGGATCTGCACATCTTTGGCAGCGCCGGCCTCGACGACTCGCTTCCCGCCGGCGAGCTGCCCGAGTCCTTGCTCCTTCTTCAGGAGCTCCTCCATGCCCCGCACGGCAACGATACGCCGACCGACGCTCTCCTGAGCGTTCTGAATCAGCATGGGCTGACGGGCGCGCGCATCGGCCTGGAGACGGAAGGTTTGCCTGCGGAGACGAAGGAAGTCATAGAGCGGGCCCTGCCTGACGCCTCCCTCAGGAACTGTTCCGATCTGATCCGCATGGTTCGGATGGTGAAGAGCGCAGAAGAGATTCAACGACTGACCCGCTCGGCAGAGATCAACGAGCAGGCGGCGATGGAGTCTCTGGCCATGGCCCGGCCCGGGCTGGCCGTGTCAGAGATGGCGGGGCACTACCGGGCGCTGGCGGCGCAGATGGGCGCCGATTTCGATCATTTTGCGTTCGGCGTGCGCGGCCTGGGCATGACGACAGAAACCGGCTACCAGTTGGCGGACGATGACGTTCTCTACGTCGATTACGGCTGCATCTACCGGTACTGCTTCTCCGACAGCGGCACGACGCTGGCGATGAGAGAACTGCCGCCCGACTTGAGCGAGCGTTTTGCAGCGTTGCGAGCCTGCATGGACGCCGGTGAGGAGGCGATGCGGCCGGGCGCCAAGGCGTCTAATGTCGCAGACGCCATGGTCGATGCCCTGCACGATCGCGGTATCACCGCCTCCTTCCCGCACGGGCACGGCGTGGGCCTGGAGGTGCGCGACTACCCCGTCCTGGTACCCGACAATGGGCTGCGTATCAAGGATGACTGTGTGGATCTGCCGTCCGACCTGACGCTGGAAGCGGACATGGTCCTCAACCTGGAGGCCCCGCTCTTTATGCCGGGCGTCGGCTCTCTGCACATAGAGCAGTCATACGTCGTGACGCCGCAGGGGAGCCGGCCCCTCGTTGACCAGGAAAGACGGCAGCCCGTGGTCATCGGTCAGTAAACCGGGGCCCTAAAGAGCACACGCCGCGACGGCTCAATACCGGTGACTTTCAATGATGGAACTTGCGCTGCGGCGCAATCTGAGCAAATGGCAGCCAATGTCCTTTGTGGTTGTCGGCTTGGTCGTCACCGTAGCGCTGATCGCGGCCATTCCTCTCTTTACCAACGCCGCATTGGACAGGTTCCTGCGCAGCGAACTCGCCGCGCAGGATGCTGAACTCCCTCTTTCCAGCCTACTCCTCGTTCATCGCGTGCCCCTTTTGAGCTCGACTCCACTCGAACAGTACAGGCGCGCCGATGACTTTATGCGTCAACGCGCAACGGAGCTTCCGGGCCTGCCTCTCACCCGCTTGACCCGCTACGGCTCGACGCGTGTCCTTAAGTTTCTGGCCGCTGCCGACAAAGAGATGCCCGAAGACCTGCGCCAGTACCAGTCGGCCGGGCTGGCTTTTCTGACCGGCATCGAACAACATGTCGAGATCGTGTTGGGCGAACCCTTGGGACAAACGGACTCGGGCGCAGCCGGAGATGTCATCCCGGCCTGGGTCAGCGAACGGTTCTATTACGACCACGAGATCCAGGTCGGCGACCGCGTTCTCTTCGGCCTAGACGATTCAGACATTGTTGCTCCCGTCGAAGTGCTGGTCAAGGGCGTTTGGCGCCCAGCCGACGCAGACCGCGGCTTTTGGTTCGAGGAGCCGGAGGCGTTCGCCTTCTATTTCATCGTTGCCGAGGCCGACTTCATGGGCCGTGTAGCGCCCACCTTGGGGGAACAGGTTCGTAAGTACGCCTGGTTTCTTCTCTTCGACGGAGAGGAGATCAAAGTCGACAAGGTGGCGCCTATGCTGGCAGCCATCACCCGTATCCAGGCCAGAACTTCCGGCATCCTGTCCCACGTCGACCTCACCGCGCCCGCATACGAGCTTCTGCAAAAGTACGCGGACCGGGCCGCCGCGTTACGGACCTTTCTGCTGCTACTGAGCCTGCCCGTTCTGCTTGCACTCCTGCTCTACACCTTTATCTCCTCTGACATCATGGTGGCCTCGGAAGGGAGCGAGATTGTCACGCTCAAGAGCCGGGGCGCATCCAGCCTGCAGATCGTGGCGCTCTATCTGCTGGAAATGCTTGCGATCGGCGCGCTGTGTCTGACCGCAGGGTTGCTGGCGGCCGGCGGCGTTACGCAGGGAATGGGGCAGGTCTATCGATTTCTGACCTTCGCGGCCAGGCCGTTGCTGGACCTCTCTTTTTCTGCGCAGGTCGCGCTGTACGCCGGCACGGCGACAGTTTTGGGCATCGGCGCGACACTGCTTTCGGCTGCCGGAGCGGCCAGGCGCACGGTCGTAACACACCAGCGCATGACGGCGCGCGAGGAGTTCCTCAACCGGGCCCGGCGCAGCGCATGGCTTCCCTTTGAACTCCTGTTTCTTGCCGGCGTCATCTATGCTTACTGGCGTCTGCGGCAGCAGGAACAGGCCCTTCAGGTCACGCAGGACACGTTCGTGGATCCGCTGCTCCTGCTGGCTCCCACCGTTTTTGTTGCAGCCGTGGCACTGGTATCCTTGCGAGGGCTTCCGGCCGTCACCGGCCTGCTGGGGCGGGCGGCGAGCCGCTTCATCAGTGTGCCGCTGTGGCTGGCCATTACACAGATCTCGCGGCGCTCCGGCAGCAATCGCGCACTTCTCTTTCTCCTCATCTTTACCATTGCTCTGGGCCTCTTCAGCGCCACCTTCGCCGGCACGCTCGATACCCACTATACCGACGTCGTCCGCTACGCCGTCGGCTCCGACCTGGCCATTCAGGTGCAATGGGAGCAGGTGGGCGGAAGCTCCGAGCAGCGCTGGCGCTATCCTCCT
>JAPPKT010000512.1 GCA_028819675.1 Caldilineaceae bacterium
ATTCGGCCCTCCCTTGTGGGGGGGGGGGGGCCCCCCCCCCCCCCCCCCCCGGGGGCGGGCCCGGGGGCGGGGGGGGGGTTTTTTTTTTTTTTTTGGGGGGGGGGGGGGGGGGGGGGCCCCCCCCCCCCCCCAAAAGGTAACGCCTAATAGGCCCGACCGCCCAGAAAAGCAGGGGCCAGGGGCTAGGGGACAGGGGTTAGGGGTCAGAGAGGGCGCTTATTCTGGCGGAAACTGGATTGGGTACTGACCATGGCTTGGGTGCCACCAGAGGTATACGAAAGTTCGCCCCCATTTTGGGATGCACAACGTTTTTCCGCCTCTTGACTAGCCTGCTGCTTTGCGCTACCATGCAGCTCAGCCTCCGCGTGAACAGCTATTCTTCATAAGACGCCAATGACTCAGAGTACAGCGCATATGGAGAGCAACTGCTTCGAATTTCTATTTTGCCCCACGCAATACAAGCCCTGTCTGAACTGCTTCGGGCCGCAATCGCCTCGTCCTTCTCAACTGGCAGAAGGAGCGAACTAGCCCAAGACACGTTCGTGCGAAAAGAAATCAGCCAATCTGCCATGGCCGTTATTGCCTCGTTGAACCGAAACGGGGAACTTAACTCTGTTCCAGTGCGTCAATCCATTTAAGCTGTCCAGATTCCGCAAGATTTGCACAAACGAAGACAGCCCATTCCTATCCCTTTGGCGTCCAACTGAACTCGGTTCACTGACCGTCAGCCATCCAAGAAAGAACATCTCATGCCTTCCTCAACCTATCACGGTTTCACCAGCAGATTGCATCCTCATAGTTACCTCAATTCACGTCTGTTTCGTACCATCGGAGCGGGGCTCATTGCAGCCTTAGCCATGCTAATTTTCGCGGAAACGCCCACTTTCGCTCAGTCTCCGCCATCCCCGAATGTTCTGGTGGACGACTACGTTTCCGTGCCCAAGAATGGCAGTGTGGATATCGAGGTCTTGGGCAATGACACACTCCCTGAGTTTCGCAGCTTTGATTTCACGGGCCCGGAGTTCGGAAGGATTAGCTCTTTCACAAGCAATGCACACAGTAAGGTTCTTTCATTCAGTTACAGGCCAAACAGGAACTATGTAGGCAAAGACAGTTTCTACTATCTGGTCTCTGACAATGGTGGACGGACTCAACACGCGGCTGTTTACATCACGGTCTACGCAGCCCTCGACTGCGCCACCTGTCTGATCAGACACGAAGCCACACCGGTAAACATTACGATAGGCGGAGACGGCGCATTCAACTTGCACTTCATTGGAGACGGGGGCGTCGCAACAGGGCCGGTACTTCCGTCTGTGAAAGAATTGGTCGAATTGCACGCACAGGATTCAGGCAATGTCATGCTTTTCGAAGGCACGAATTCGATTTCGGGCGCGAAGGTATTGATCAGCTATTTGTCCGTTGAGCAGGTCCTCCATGTGCACACATATTATTCAGACCGCCATGACGGGTCGATGAAACCTTACATATTCATAGTTGACCAGGACAACGAGGTTTCGCACTGGGAGTGGTAGGCAAGACAGCAGGGTGGGTTACGTTGTCTTCAGGCCGGGTATGGCGCCCGGCCGCAGGCGCAACGTAGTGCACTTTAGCCTTGCGATATAGAACCCATCCTGGACGAGATTCCGAAGCGAGGGAAAGGAGGAGAGCGAGGAACAAATAGGAGGTAAGTTGGTGCAATTGGCGCAGATCTGTTTGCCGCTAGAATGGAAGTATGGCCGTACGCACTGACAGGCAGTGAGCCGTCTTGCGACGCGGCCCAACCCAACCGCAAAGGGGGCAACATGTCAGACACGCGAAATTCTCACCAGAAGATGAGTCGGCGCGGCTTTTTGCACGCCATGGCCTTGGGCGCAGGCGGCGCCGCGCTAGCCGCTTGTGTAGTGCCAGAAGGAGCCATGCCGGCGGCTGAAGAGGCTGCCGCGCCGCCACAGGAAAACCTCCCGATAATCTATTGGTCGATGTTCGGTCTGCAGGAGGCCGCGCAAGCACAGAACCAGGTCGAGCGCTTTAACGAGCAGACCGGCGAAAACGCCATTTTCATGTCGATCGGCTGGGGCAACGTCACCCAGAAAGCGCAGGTCGCGATCCAGGGCGGCAACCCGCCCGACATGGTATCGCTCTGGTCCCAGGCGTATACGTGGGGGCCCCGCGGGCTTCTGCTCCCGCTTGAGGATTACGCTGAACGTGACGGCTTTGACGGCGAGGGCTGGTCCAAGCCGGCATGGGAGGCTCTGTGGTCCGACGGCCACCTCTGGGGCACCGGCCATACGCTAAACGTCTTTGCATTGCACAGCAACGACACGCTCTTGGAAGAGGGCGGGTTCAGCGCCGACAGCCCACCCGAAACGTTCGCGGACCTGGACGTGATGGCAGAGGCGTTGACTACCCATGACGACGATGGCAACATCACCCGGCTGGGCTTCCTTCCCTGGTTGCGATCGGGCAGCCTATGGCACTGGGGCTGGGCCAACGGCGCTCAGTTTTACGATGAGGACACCGACACCATCACCGCCGGCTCCGAAGAGGCCTTGCTCTATACTCTCGAATGGTTCAAGTCCTACGCAGACAAGTATGACATAGAAAAGATAGACCGCTATGTTTCCGGCTTTGGCAATCGGAGTTCGCTGACTGAGGATCCCTGGTACGTCGACCTGATCGTGCTGCAGATCGACGGCAGCTGGAAACGGAGTTGGATCCCGCGCTACGCGCCCGACCTTGACTACTCGGTGTTCAAGTCCCCCTATGGCCCGGGATACGATGAACCAACCAGTCTGGTAGAGATTGGCGCGATGTTCAACGTTCCCAACGGCGCCAAGAATCCGGAGGGCGGCTGGCAGCTGGCCCACTTCATGGCCGGCAAGCAGCAGCAGATCGAGTTCGGAAACCTGGTTGGCGACGTTCCTCCTCTGAACGAGGCTGCCCGCGATCCGGAGTTCCTCAATTCGCTGCCGTTCAATGAGCTATACGTCGAGCTGACTGAGTCGACGGGCGGCCGCGCGTGGCCGCGCATCCCGGTTCTGGAGCAGTACAAGACGGAGATCCGACGCCTCCAGGACGAGGTCATTCACGGCCAGATCGATCCCCAGCAAGGTCTGGACGATATGACGGCCAAGTTGCAGCAGGAGTTGAACGACTTCCGCCAGCAGGTTGGCTGATAGAGACGTCCCAAGGCGCGAAATCCCGGCGGGCTGACTGGTCAGCCCGCCGGGAGATGGGAGAAGGCGGTCATGACACTTGGACTTACACGGCAGGAACGCCGCCGCTTGCGGGTTGGCGTCCTGTTCGCGCTTCCCTGGATTGTCGGATTCCTGAGTTTCACGGTTTTCCCGGTCGCCTACTCGTTCTATTACAGTCTCAACGTGTTTACGACTTTTGGGCAGCCATTGCACTGGGTGGGGTTGAGCAATTATGTCAAACTGTTGAACGACGATCTCTTTTGGGTCTCACTTTACAATACGATGTACATGGTCGTCTTCGGTGTCTCATTTCACATCGTCCTAGCCATCATTCTCGGGCTCCTGCTCAATCAGAATCTGCGCGGGGTCTCCGTATACAGAACCGTCTACTATATCCCCACGATCGTCCCTATTGTCGCCACATCGGTGCTCTGGATGTGGGTGTTCAACCCTGAGTTCGGACTGATCAACTCTGCGCTAAGCGTCATCGACGTGCACGGGCCGGGGTGGTTGACCGACCCCGTCCTGTCAAAGCCGTCGTTGATTCTGATGGGCGTGTGGACGATCGGTGGCACACTGGTGATCTTTTTGGCCGGATTACAGGACATTCCGCAGCATCTTTTCGATGCAGCGATGATCGATGGTGCGGGGGCCCTGCAGAGGATCAGAAATGTCACCCTTCCGATGCTGTCCCCGGTCATTTTTTTCAATGTAATCATGGGGGTGATAAGCGGTTTCCAGATTTTCGCCCAGGCTTTTATCATGACCAGGGGCGGCCCGCTGGACACGACCCTGTTTTACGCTTACTACCTCTACCAGAACGCCTTCGAGTTTTTTCAGATGCCATATGCTTCGGCCATGGCCTGGATCTTGTTCCTTGTCGTGATGGGAACGACGCTGATCATTTTCCGTAGTTCTGCCCGTTTAGTTTACTACGAAGGGGAGGAGCGGTAGGGCCGTGGGTAGAACAGCAACGACTCTTAAGCGGCAACAACAGGTGGGAGCCACTGGCCTTGGCAGCCTCTCAAGGACGCAACGCGAGACCTTGAGCCATTCAGCCAGCCACGTCGGACTTTTCACGGTGGGGCTTCTGTTCTTTCTGCCCTTCTTCTGGCTGGTTACTACCTCATTGAAGGATCTGGACCAGATATTCACGCTGCCTCCCATTTGGATTCCCGATCCGTTTCGATGGCAGAACTATCCCGAATCACTGAGTTACTTTCCTTTCTTTCAGCAGTTGCGCAACACGCTGGTCATTGCAGTTTCAGCAGTATTTCTGACAGTAATTTCCAGTTCGCTGGTCGCATACAGTTTCTCCCGGCTGCGCTGGCATGGCCGCGACATTCTGTTTTTCGCCATGCTGTCGACGATGATGTTGCCATACCAGGTTACGATGATACCGCTCTTCATCATGTTCCGGAGTCTCGGCTGGGTCAACACGCTCTTACCGCTGATCGTGCCCCACGCCTTCGGCGTCCCGTTTTTCATTTTCCTGCTTCGTCAGTTCTTCCTCAGTTTGCCAAGAGACCTGGACGACGCCGCCATCATAGACGGCTGCTCAGAATTCGGTGTCCTGTGGCGGGTGATACTTCCTTTGGCAAAGCCGGCTCTGGCTACGGTAGCGCTCTTTCAGTTCCTGGGAAGCTGGAACGATTTTATCGGACCGCTGATATACTTGAATGATCCCAGCAAGTACACGCTTTCTCTTGGAATCCAGGTTTTTGTCAGCACCGTTGGGGTCCAGTGGGGCTGGATGATGGCGGTAACGACCGTGCTGACAGTGCCTGTGATCATCCTCTTTTTCTTTACGCAGAGAACTTTCATCCAGGGGATTGCACTCACAGGAATCAAGGGGTGAACAACCCGCAGGTTCTGTAGCAGGAATCACATCTGGCCTCGCTTCAAGCCCCGCCCCAAGGAGACTCTAGTGTCCAGTAAAGATGGCATTTTGATTGGCACCCATTACGAGTATCCGTTCGGCGGTATGGCAACGCGCCCAGAGTGGCTGCCGCGAGGAGAGGATGACTGGCGCCGCGATCTGGAAATGATCAAGGATACAGGCTTCGACTCCATCCGCATCCGTATCGGCCTAGACAGCAGCCTTGACGAGGTTTCCCAGCTGTTGGACATTTGCCAAGAACTTGACATCGGAGTCCTGTTCGGATTCGCAACCTTTTATGTTCACAACAGCTTTATAGAAGCGCATCCCGACGCCAAAGTTATCGACCGGAACGGCGTAGCCTATCCACAGCACGAGCATGATTTTCGCTGGCAGCGCGCCTGCATCAACCACCCCGAGTATCGCAGACAGCGGGACCAACTTCTGGCCGACTGTGCCACTCGTTTTGCTTCACACGCGGCGGTCATCGACTGGGACGTCCACAACGAGCCCAGCATCGGCACGGGGGATCACTCCTGCTACAACCCGCACACGCTAAACCAGTACCGTGAAGACTTAGGGGCGCGATTCTCCACGATCACACAGGTAAACGAACGATGGGGAACTGACTTCGAGGGCTTTGGCGAAGTGGAGCCTCCGACGGAAGTAGAGAAGGATGCAAGTGGCTTCTGGCGTGACTGGAGGGAGTTCATCGCTCGCAATCTGAATGAATTCCTACTGGGAGGCATTGAAATTATCAAACGGCACGCGCCGGGTGTGCGTGCAAGCTTCAATTACACGGACCCATACCATATTCAGCGCAACGGTCAGGACTGGTGGATTCTCCCGCAACTGGACTACGCGTCTTCGAGCCACTATTGGGGGTCCGGTCCACGCACCGGGGCGGAGGCAGGTTCGCGGATCGCTCTTCTCAAGGCGCTGGCCCCAGGCTCCCAGGCATGGTTGACCGAGTGCCAGGGCGGTCCCTTCCGATCGGACATTTTGTGGCGGGGAATAAACATCGATGCTGAAGTTAACCAGGTCTTCAGTTACGCCAGCCACGCTCATTACTTCTACCGCTGGGACCCACTGATGTCGGGGCCGGAACCGTGGATCAACCACATGGTCGACGCCGACGAGTACGACACGGAGAGAAGGCTGGCAACCAAGCGTGTCATTGCCGATCTGCGGCGCTACGAAGATTTGATTGCCTCCGGCGACACAGTGCCGGCCAGGGTCGGCATCTATTTGACACGGGAAATGGTTTGGGCGGCCAACGCACGCGAAGCACCCCTAAGTGATGCGGTGGTAGGTCTCTATGCACTCTTCATGGACCTTGGCTACGAGGTAACGTTTGTTCCCCATAGCTTTCAAGCCGACTGCGAACTGGAAGTGGTGGCAGTTCCATTCTCTCTGGGAATCTCTGCAGAGGAGGGGAAGGCTTTTGGAAGCTACATGGAGCGAGGTGGCAGAGTAATCGCCGAACTGCCGATGACGAATCTGGCAGAGTGCCAGCAGGTGGGCGAGCAACTTGGCCTGGCTTGCCGTGAGTGGATTCGCCCAATATACTTCATCGCCGGGTGGAGTGTGAACGATTCCGATGGGAAGTTCGGCGGCTTTGCTTTTCACGATCAGGTACTACTGGACGAGTACATGGGGCAACCGATCGCGACCTATCGCGACAGCGGCGAACCGGCCCTGATCAGTTCCGGCCCGGAAGGCCGTCTCCTGATCCCTACATTCGCACTTGGCCGTTCCTATTTTTCTTCGCTGCACCGGGGACTGCGCCGGCTGATCCAGGGCTGGCTTCCCGAAACTCTGCCCCCTGATGTTACAATTCAGGGCGTGCCCGACGAGTACCGGTCATTGGTGGAGGCCCGCCTGGTAGAGAGCGACCGCGGCAATCTGCTCTTTCTCATCAACCGCTCCGGGTACGACTGGGAGGTGGAAGTACAACCCAGGGGCTATCAGGCCGAAAAGGTACGGCTGCCCACACATGGCGCCGCCCACAGGCTGGTTCGTAGAACAGGTCCTTAGGGTTGCCTACCAGAGAGGGCCACCTGACGAGAAGAGCGACCCAAGAGATCAGTTTGCGATGGCCGCGACATGAGGAACGTGCACACAAGTGAACGTTTTGTGAGAGTCTTGGAACTTACCATTCAGAGGGAGAGAGGAATGAAGACAAGAGCAGCTGTAGTGTATGAGCACGACGCTCCAGTCGTAGTAGAAACGCTGACACTGGACGATCCCAAAGAGAACGAAGTTCTGTTGCGTATGGGTGCCAGTGGCGTATGTCATTCCGATCTGTCGGTAGTAAACGGAACGATCTATTACCCCCCGCCGGTTGCGCTAGGCCACGAGGGGGCCGGGGTCGTCGAGCGGATAGGCGCCAATGTCAGCTATGTCAAGCCGGGCGACCACGTCATTCTATCGTTCGTGACCTACTGTGAAGAGTGCGCGATGTGCGAGACAGGCCGGGTCTGTCTGTGTCGGGGCATTGACGCGCGCAAAGGCTACCTGCTGGACGATACCTGCCGATTGCACAACGCCGCAGGCAAGGACATACCGCAGATGTCCCGCATTGCCACCATGTCGGAATTGGCGGTGGTTCCTGAACAAGCTTTGATAAAGATCGACCCGGGCTATCCACTGGATCGGGCGGCTCTTGTCGGCTGCGGCGTAACGACCGGCGTGGGCGCCGTGTTGAGGACGGCGAAAGTTGAGGCTGGCAGTACAGTTGCAGTAATCGGCACGGGAGGAGTCGGCTTGAATGCCGTGCAAGGGGCAAAGATTGCCGACGCTGAGCGCATCATTGCAGTTGACCTGGTGGACAAGAAACTGGACTTCGCTCGCCAGTTCGGCGCGACCGACACGGTTAACGGTTCCGAGGTGGATCCTGTCGAAGCAGTCAGAGAGCTATCGGGCGGGTTGGGCGTGGACTATGCTTTCGAGGCGATCGGCAGTTCAGTGACGATCAGGCAGGCCTTCGACATGGTCCGCCCGGCTGGGACAGCCGTGGCAATTGGCCTGGCGCGCCATGATGATACTGTGTCGATTCCTCCTCAGGAGCTGATTTGGAGTGAGAAAAGCCTGCTCGGCTCCTACTACGGAACGTCTCGTCCGCGGGTGGATATGCCCGAGTACCTTCGTCTCTATGATGAAGGGAAGCTGATGCTCGACGAGTTGATCACGCAAACCTACCAATTGGAGCAGATCAACGACGCGTTTGCCGACATGGAAGCAGGCAAGAATGCCCGCGGCATACTGGCTCTCGATCTATAGAACGACATCTTTGGCAGTCGAGTCTGAATGGCTACGGCGCATGTGCTTCATCCGTAGCCGGCAAGCCAATCACGTCTAACGACTTCCACGCAGCGGACTCTGCCAACCATCTATTCTTCACAGCATCAGGCAGCGCGCCGGTATTCAAGCGGTGCGCTGTTTGTGCGCTACAGCGCAGTTCCACTCCGAAGCTGCCGGTGTTTCGGTCCGCATTTAAGACGCGTTCACGCAGATTGGCCAGACCACTGGCAGCGGCATGGATCTCGGCTTCAGTGTGGTCCTCCGCGGCAAGGGTTCCAACCTCTTCGTCGGTCAACCCGTCCTGTAAGCGAGTCAGTAGCCAGCGCCACTGCAAGACTCTTGCGCCCTCTTCTTCCCAGGCAAGGACGCTCAAGGAAAAGTCGGCCTGGCTGCCAAGTGCTTCCCGATAGAACTGGTACACCGTTCGAAAACTGCGGCTGAACTGGGCAGACGGCAGATCGCGGCGCGCTTGCCTGCCATAGCCTCTGCTGGAAAGACGCTCGTCCAGAATGGCGACTACGCCCCGGTCAGCGGTCCGCCTGATCAGGCGGCCGAACCCTTGTTTCAGCGCCAGCGTCATCAACGGGACCATGTACTTTCTGAAGCTACTGCCTTCTTCAATCTCCTCGAGTGCCTTCGTCCTGGCCTCATGAAGGGGATCGCTTGGGGTGGGAAACGGCAGCTTGTCGAGAACGACAAGGCTCAAGTCGTCGCCAGGCAGATCGACACCTTCCCAGAAGGACTTTGTCGCCAGCAAAACGCTGTGCGGGGTTTCGCGAAACCAATCCAGAAGCACGCTGCGAGGGAACTGACCTTGGGCCCGCAAAGGCCAGGCGGCGTCATGCAAGCGTTCATGGACCTGTTGCAGGCCGGACCAGCTTGTGAAGAGACACAAAGCCCTTCCGCGGCTCACATTCAGAAGCCGCTCGATCTCGGCCGCGACCGCATCAAAGAAGGGGGCTTTGTCTCGCCAGTCGAAAGCAGGCAGGGCGGGCTGATACAGCAGGGCTTGCTCGGGGTAATTGAAGACGGGATCGGCGATCAGTTCCAGCGGCTCGCCGGCCACGCCGCATCTGGCCTTGAAGTGCGCGAAGCTGCCCTCAGTTGCCAGAGTGGCGCTCGTGCAGATTACAGTGCGTCCCTCCTCATCAAAGAGATGCCGGGCCAGGTCGAGGGAGGGATCGATCGGGGCGGCATGAAGACGAAGCCTGAGGCGGTGAGACCCCCTAATCCGTTCGGCGTAGCGTACAACAAGGTCGTCCCTCGAGCTGCTTGCCACCACCTTCAGTTTTCCCGCTAAAGAACCCAGCCCCTTCACCGCCAGCTCGTAGTTTGCTTCCTCCTCGGATTCTTCGGCAGAGAGGTGTGGGTGCCCCTCTTCGTTGTGATGGCGGAATGGGTTGGCCTTGCGCATTTCGTCCTGCAATGCACTCAAGTCTCCAGCAAGCTTCTTCAGCTCATGCAAATCACAATCAATTCGAAAAACTCCCTTATCCGAGATTTGTTCGGCTTCGGCAAATGCCATTCCGTTACGCAGGACCACATCTTCGACCCGCGAGTCTTCCAGGTATTTCTTGAAAATGGTCCCCGATAGCAGCTGTTCCAAGGCATAGTTGGAGGTTTCTTCCTCAAAAACCGAAGTAGCCGTGTTTTCCAACTGGTGCGCCTCGTCAATTACGTAGATTGCAGCTTCAGGCAGGATGGCTTGTCCCATCTCCCCCAACTCCAGGGCGTTGAGCAGGAGATGGTGATTGGTGATTATCACTTGAGCGTTTCGCGCCTTGGCACGCATCTGATTCACAAAGCAGTTGTCGTCGAAGTGGAGGCAGCTGCGACCGATGCAGTCATCGGGGAAACTGACAACCCGGGGCCTCAAGTCGCTCTTCAAGACAAAAGGCAAGTCGTCTACGTCACCGCTATCGGTATCATCCAGCCATCTGCGCAGATAGGCGACCTGCTCGTCTTCCCGATCAAGAAAGGCAAGACGCTGTCTCTCTACCGTTTCCTTTTCCCACTTGTAGTTGCAGATGTAGCTATTGCGACCTTTAACGACAATGGCGTCAATCGGTCGATTCAGAACCCGGCGCAAGAAGGGGATATCCTTTCGAAAGAGCTGGTCCTGAAGGGACTTATTTGCGGTCGCGATGACTACCTTGTACTGGCTGAGAATAGCCGGAAGCAGATAAGCCAGAGACTTTCCCGTTCCTGTTGGGGCCTCGACCAACGCCGGGCGCCGTTCCAGAATCGCTCTCTTGACGATTTCAGCCATTTCCGATTGGCTGGGGCGCAGTTCGTAATCGGCCATCAGGGATGAAAGCGTCCCGCCGGCGTCGAAAAAGGAGGCTAGATCTGCAGTTTCCAAAGGAGAAGGACCCTTCTCCCCACTGTCGCTGCCATAGCGCTCCCCCTCCTCCTTTACCTGGCTCTGAAGGAGCTCGCGTGGCAGTTCCGCAATATAAGTCTGATCGAAGGTTTCCATGGGCGGATCATAGCACGCATGTGCGAAGTGTGCAAAAGGAAGAACGCCCTCATTGGGCGAATTGAGGGCGTTCCTGAGACCGGTTTAGGTGCGAAAGCCTAAGCTAACCTTAAGGGCTACTGTGAGTTGTTGTCATCGGGATCGGGAAGCAGTTGGTGAATGAAGTGGATGACGCCGTTGGAGGCCTCCACGTCAGCCGTGACTATGCTGATTCCTTCGACACTGACAGATCCGTCATCGCCGGTACTGATGTCGATCGTGCCGCCATGGAGCGTTGTCAGTGAAGATTGCGATGAAAGGTCGGACACTGCCAGCTTTCCGGACACAATGTGATATCTGAGCGTATCGGCCAGCAGTTCCGAGTCGGCCATCAGCATGTCCAGCCTCGCCTCAGGCAGCGAAGCAAACGCAGCGTTTGTCGGAGCAAAGATCGTATAGGGGCCGCCGTCGGCAACGGACGTAGTCAGGCCGGCCAGATCGAGTGCCAGGAGCAGAATGTCCAACTGCTCATAGTCTTGGGCGACTTCAATAAGATCGTCGTCCATCATGCCTGCGTCACTGGTCGGCTCCGGCATCGCCGTAGCAGCGGGCGTCGCAGTTGCCGTGGCCTCGGGCATGGCCTCGGCAGTCGCGGCAGGCGCGGCGGTTGCAGTTGCCTCCGGCATGGCATCGGTTGAGGCTGCAGGTGTTGCGACTTCTGTCGCGACGGCCGTTGCATCGGCCGTCGCGGCCGGTGTCGGGGCTCCGCCTGAAAGATAGGCATCGGCATCGGCCTGAGATGGAATCGTCAGAACGTCACCCACTTCAATCAGGTCGCAGTTCGACAGCGAGTTCGCAGTGCAGATTGAAGACCAATATTCGGTTGAGCCGTAGGCTTGTGAGGAAATAGTGCCAAGCGTATCGCCCGCCTTCACCGTGTAAGAACTGCCCTGCGAAATCACTGTTCCGCCCGTCGTAGACGTGGCATCGGTTCCTGCGGCGGGCTGCTGGACAACGACTCTGTCCCCTTCAACCTGCTCACCGGAGTCATCGAGGAACAGTATGTTCTCGCCCTGTAACGTGTAGGAAAAGGGCATCGTCGTGTCGTTGTAGGTTACCAGAGCCACGACTTCGCCTACGTCGGCAATACTGATTTCGGCCACTTTGCGTTTGATGCCATCCATCGAATCCAGGGAGCCTGACACAAAGACACTCTCGGACGGCGGCGCGGCATTAATGTACCGGTCAAATCCTGACAGTTTGAAGACGTAGAAGCCGGAACTGTCGTCGATTTGACTGCTGTCCTGAGGATCGTATTCCATCTTTATGGTCACCGGCTGCCCCGAATCGACGACCGACAATCCGAGGTAGTGCTTGGCAAACTGTTCATTCAGTTCGCCTCTGACCCAGGTTGACCGCACGGCGCTGGTCGTCACGACGGCGCCTGGCGTTGCGGCAGAAGTGTCGGCAGCCTGGAGCCCCTGCGGGGAGGGCGTGGAGGTTTCCGGCACAGCCGGCGTACTGCCGCTTACAACCTGTTCGCCGGATTCGTCCACGAATCTGACGTTTTCCCCCGTCAGCGTGTAAGAGAAGTCCATCGTGGTGTCATTGTAGACAACAATCGTAACAATTTCGGAGACATCGTCAGCGCCTATCTGGGTTGCTTTCCGCTTTATGCCATCCATCGATTCCTGCGTGCCAGTACGGAAAGCACTATCCGAGGGAGGCGCGGCGTTGATGTACCGGTCAAATCCAGACTGTTTGAAGACATAGAAACCGGAGTTTTCATCCAGAATGTGGCTGTGCTGTGGCTGGTAGTCCAGCTTAATCGTGACGGGTTGCGATGTATCGATAACTTGCAGGCCAAGGTAGTGCTTGGCGAACTGCTCGTTCAGCTGCCCGCTTACAGTCGAGGATTCTACAGAGCCTTGTGCTGTCAGTGCGTACGGGCCTGCAACGAGAACCAGCGCCAGTAGTGCCACAAGGCCAATATAACGCCATGAAAAATCGAGATGCATCTATTCCCTCCAGATTCCCGCATTAGTGGAAAGCCGGCCTAGTGACTGCAAATGCAGATGCGTGGTTGCGACTTTGGGCACGGCCCCGGAACACGGATTCGTTGCCGAGACATCAAACGTATTCAATCCAGTTTAACCAAATCCCATGCCTAATCCTAACACTTTTGTACCTGATCCTGGTCGGTCTTCCCCACATTTTTGCAAGCCAGTACGACATTGTGGCGCGACCGTAGGTACAACGGATTGCAATCGTTGATTTGCCGCGGCTATGACCCGCGCCGCACAATCAGATGGTGGCAAGGCCTGTTGCTGGATTCGTCAGTACGATGTGGTACGAGGATTGGGGAGCCATGCGGATTCCCGTTGGTGTCGAGGATCTGCAGTGTGAAACTTTGTGGGACGTCTCTGCCGTAGATGGGGAAATCGAACCGACCAGCGTCGTTGGCGCCGCTCTTGGATACCGTCTGATATGTGTTGTCCCAGGCGTCAGTCAAGCGAATCGTAACGCCCGGGAGGGCGACGCCTCTATCGTCGACAGCCTGTCCCATCACGTACTCTCCCGGGCACTGGTCGTCATGCCAGATTCGGTCCAGGACAAAACGATGCCTTCCCGGGAAGTCGGACCTACTCACCTCGGACAACTGTCCACTCGAAAAGACTTCCGGAGACAACAGGGCGCCGGCGTTGGCGAAATCGATACCGACCGACAGTCCCGTAAGGGCAGCCATCAGGTCCATTTCGTCACACTGACCCAAATAGAGCGGGAAGAGCGGCCCGGCATTCCACAACAGCGCGCCCCTCTTGTCCCGCAACAGCCTGCCCTCGTCAACGGGCTCAGTGTCCTCCTCATTCATCGACCAGCAGCTATGGCAACCTGCGGGATCATCCTCAGGCAGACCAAACGGGTCGGGCAGAGCCAGAAGAGTCCGCCGCGCGCCGTCCTGGTGTCCGCAGTAGCCAAGTAGGCGCGGTTCCGGACCACCATCGGTCTGCCGCGTCTGGTAGACGGGAGCAGAAGAGATGTTGCGGACACTGTCGATCAGGGGGAGTGTGCTGCCGTCTTGAAGTTCTTCGCCACTCTCGATTCCATCATGTTCCGGGCCGCCTTCCCTGAGGCTGCCTACAGCGTCCAGCCAAGTTGCGCTGAAGAATTCGCCGCCGCCTTGCCGGCACGTAAGGCCGGGGGGACACAGATCCAGCAGTTGCAGGTTATCGCTAACATGGAAATCCCAGTCAGCATCTGCCGTGGGAGCCTGTAGAGCGGACAGAAGCGCCGGTTCTGCGAGGGCAGTGCGCATAAACTCGTTCCAGACAGGTGCGGCTGCCCCGGCTCCGGTTGCATTTCGCATGGGGCGGCCGTCGGTGTTTCCGACCCATACGCCTGCAAGCAGATGGCGGGTAAATCCCACCGTCCAGGCATCGCGGTTGTTGTCGGTTGTACCGGTCTTTGCCGCCGCGGGCCGGTCCAGCGTCAGTTGACTCCCGGCGCCAAACATCGGCACTCGCGCTGGATCGTCACTGAGAATATCGGTAACCAGTGTGGCTGCTTCCTCCGAGATCGCGGGCTCTCCTGCGGAGGAGTTAGATTCGTAGAGCGTCTGGCCTTGCCCGTCAGTGATCGTAAGGACGTAGCGAGGGGGCGTGTAGCGTCCTCGATTGGCAATTGTATGGTAGGCACTCGCCAGATCGAGCAGGGTAACTTCGCCGCCTCCCAGGGTCAGACTCAGACCGTACCAATCGGTACCCCGATGCAGGCTCCCGAGGCCCATACTGCGAGCGCTCTCCAGCATGCGCTCGACACTTACCGCATCCAGCAGTTTGACAGCGGGGACGTTGTAGCTGTTGGCGAGCGCGGCTCGTGCGGTTACGGGCCCGTGGAACCTGCGGTCGTAGTTGAGTGGCTCGTACTGTTCAATTGTGCTGAGGGTATAGGTGATGGGCGTGTCCCAGATGACGGTTGCCGGGCTGATCAGATTGTCGTTGAAGGCAGTTGCGTAGAGAATTGGCTTGATGGCGCTGCCTGGCTGTCGGGGGCTGATCGCGACATTAACCTGGCCGTCAATCTCTTCACTTCGGTAGTCGACACTGCCTACCATTGCCAGAATCTCTGCCGATCCAGGCTTGAGGGCGATGAGTGCGCCGTTGTTCATATCGAAGCGGGGTTTGAGAGCCTCAACCTGTTGTGCGACGATCTGCTGCGCTCTTTCCTGCAACGGCATATCAATGGTTGTATAGATGTTCAACCCGGCCCGCCTTACGAATCCCTCGCCCAGAGACTTATCCAGTTCGCGGACAACATAGTCTACAAAGTGCGGGGCATAGGGCGATTCTATCTCCGGTGACCCTCCCAGCTCAACGTGGGCGGCAAACGCTGCGTTTGCTTCGTCAAGCGTCAGAAATCCGTGGCGTACCATCAACGACAGGACGATCCTCTGCCGTTCCTTGGCGGTCGCGAAGTCATCGAAAAGGTCAAAGCGCGCCGGCGACTGTGGGATGCCGGCGATCAGCGTCGCCTCAGCCAAGTTCAGATCCACGGCTGGTTTGCCAAAGTAGGTACGCGCAGCCGCCTGCGGACCGTAGGCCAGGCGGCCATAGTTGAGGAGATTCAGATACAGTTCCAGGAGCTCCTCTTTGGCGTAGGTCCGCGTCAGTTCACTTGCCAGTCCCGCCTCTGCGATCTTGCGATCGAAAGTCTGATCGTAGCGTTCCTCGGAGCCCAGGAACAGATTACGCGCAAGTTGCATGGTAATTGTGCTGGCCCCGGAGACGATCTCTCCTCGTTCGACATTCTGGAGCGCGGCTCCTGCAATGCGAATGGGATCCACGCCTGGATTTGTGAAAAATGTCGCGTCTTCGGTTGCAATGGTCGCATTGATCAGGTGCGGGGAAATCCGATCCAACGAGACCCATTCACGCCGGCCCTCACCGATCAGCTCGGCGAGCAGCTGCCCATTGCGGTCGTACACGAATGTCGTTTGGAAGACGCGGGGAAGGGGCCCGGGCTGATAAATCTGCAGATAGGCTTCGGCTACGTTGGCCAGTGCAATCGCCGGCCTTCGCCCAACGGCGCCCCGCCGGGAGCCGCAGCCGGAAATGATTATCGTCAAGATCAGAAGGAATAGTAGGGGAGTGCGCCGAACGAATGGCAATCCAGGCATGATACTCAGCAGTCTCTACCAATGCGTGTTGATCACTGACTTGTGGAGACAACCCCACTGGCGAACCTGAACAGGGTCGATCGTGGAATCTGCGCCTCGATCCCATTAACGACAGAAAGGCGCGTTGTGGTTCCGCCTAGACGGCCGCTTGCAGCTAAACTCCCTCTCTCATTGCCGCGCGGCACGATGTCGCTGCATGGCACGACGCATTGTGCACGTCTTTGGACTGAACCGGTCGCCTATTCGAACGGATTTTGGAAGATTTCCAGATTCTCCGGTATGTGCAGCAGATCCCCCGGCCGGAGGATATAGTACGGCCGGATCGCGTTGGGATTGGCTGCTCGCAGCAGGCTTATTGGAATGTCGTATTTCGCGGCTATATTTACCCAGGAATCGCCCGACTCCACTTCGTGAATCATGCTTTCTTCATGGAACCGAATTGGGATGGCCCGGGGCAGGAGCAGGCGCTCTCCGTTGAGTGATCCTTTCACGTGCAGGTTGGCGTTGCGCAACACACTCACAGGCAGTCCATGGGCTCCGGCCAGGCCGGCCCAACTGTCATTTGCTCGCGCCGTGTAGTAGCGCAGGTCTGAGCAGGATCCCAGTGATACGGGTATACCTTGTTGCATGCTGTATGAGAGCAGTCTGAACTTTTCCTGTTCTGTAGCGGGAATGTACATCAGGTCATCCCTGTATTCAGGAGGCGGCGTATTCAAGCCATCGTCGTCCTCGTCAACTTCAATCTCCGGCATCGGCGCAAGGGGCCTGCCAACGGTGGAGTAGCCAGGGGGAAAAGCCAGACCGACCCAACTTGAAATTCTGAGCAAAGATCGGGTCTCCGGGGTAGTATTCGTTCTGCCACCATTGACCGCGCCAATTGTTTCGTCGACGATACAGTAGGATAGGTCTTCAAAGTCGGCAGACCGAGCGAAATGCGTGGGTAGCGACCTGCCGGTGACAACAGTTCCGGCCAGCAGACCGTTTCCACGTGTCTTGCTCAGCCAGCTGGAAGTAAAGTACTCACCGCCAGTGCGGCAGCGCACCGCGGGCGGGCAGTCGGGCAGTTGAACGACGGAATCCGGCACGTCGAACGCCCAAAGATTCGGGTCGTCGGGAGCACCGATCAGTTCCCTCATCCCCTTGTCAGCGATCACTGCTTCCATAAAGTTGTGCCAAAGGGGGGCAGCTCCGGCTGCGCCGCTGTTCCCCCACATAGGTGTTCCGTCGCTGTTCCCCGTCCACACGCCGGCCACCAGATATTTCGTGAAGCCGACCGTCCAATTGTCCTTGAAGTTGGTTGTCGTTCCTGTTTTCGCCGCAGCGGGACGGCTTAGTTTCAACCTGCTGTTTGCACCGAAGGCTGGTTTTCTGGCCTCGTTGTCACTCAGAATGTCG